>CACZVC010000060.1:0-13155 GCA_902784545.1 uncultured Ruminococcus sp.
GCAAAAGACATTTGAAAGCTTTTATCAGTCGATCTTCTCTCCCGCGCTGACGCATTTCGGCGTAAGTGAAAACCGCGCCTCCATATTGATTTGAAGACCGCACAGCAGATTCAGCCCGTTGAAACAAAAAATACGGAAGATAAACTTTAAGCATTTTTGAACACGGAAGAAGGAGAGATATTCATTTGAAGAGGCGGACCGTATAATCATAGACGGCATGGGGACGCAGTTTGACCCCCGTCTGAGAAAGTATTATGAAGCGGCGCGGCCGAAGCTTGAAGCCTATTATGCAGAAAACCGGAAAGAAAGCCGGACTGTCTGACAGTTAAAGCAAACCCGTATCAGAAATATCCGGGAAAAAGATGAAACAAAAGAGACCATGATCCGGGCGTACCGGAGGAGAAAACTTCGATGAACGTTGTTATAAAAAAGATGGAAACCGACGATGAGATCAGAGGCAAGGCGTACGTACACTGGAAGTCCTGGCAGGAAGCGTATTCAGGTATCGTTGATCAACGGTATCTTGATTCTCTAACGCTTGAAAAGTGCGAAAAAACTGGCAGGAAGCGTATTCAGGTATCGTTGATCAACGGTATCTTGATTCTCTAACGCTTGAAAAGTGCGAAAAAAACGCGTTCCGCTGGCTTGACAATATCATAATCGCAAAGGACGGCGATTCGGTTATCGGCTTTGCAGGATACGGCAAATACCGTGATTAACGCTCGAATATGCAAAACGGAAAAAACAATTGAAAAAGTGCCTTCTACCAAATTCAAAATGCTATTATGCACATTATTATCTTAAACGCCCGAAATCACAAAAATGAAATCGCAGCGATGCTGCGGTGAAATCCGGGCAGATCCCGGATGAAATCGTTCGCTTTGCTCGCGATGAAATTAAATCCGTCCTCCAACCCGACGTCCGCCAGGACGGATTTAGTTGAAAGGGGCTGCCGCAAAACTTTTGTTTTGCGGCAGCCTTTGTTATTTTATATCATTACAGCTTGTGCGGTCGTACGCTTTTACGCGTTCAGCGGCGCGCTTTCCTGCGGAACGTTCTGTTCGCAAGCACCGCTGTGAACGCAAGCGACGACAGGATCAGAACGGCGCAGACGGCTATCTGCAGAGGCTCGCCCGTGGGCGGGTTTTCGGTCTTTTCCTCGACCTACCTTTACAGTAACGGAGCCGTCGTTGAAATGCACGGTAAGATCGTACGTATCGCCCGGCAGGTCCTCGAAGAGTCCGCTCTTCACCGTCAGTTTTACGCTGCCGTTTTCGGCGGTGTAGTAAGACGGATCGACCTCCTCGCCGTTGAACACGACGCCCTTGAACAGACCGAAAGTCGTATCGTCATTGCGGCTGCGGTGTACCGTCAGCGTGAGATCAGCCGCGTTGTCGGCGCTCCATGTAAAGCTGTCGCCGCCGTCGACCGTGTAAACGACCGTCTCAAATCCCGCATAGAATGCGGCGTTTCCGGTTACGGGCTGAGTGAAGTCAGCCGGGTACGTGCATTCCTCGTCAGTAAACCATCCCGTGAAGTCGCTGCCTTCAGCCGTGGGGTCGGCGGGAGCTTCGATAATATCTCCGTACGACGCCGTTATCGTTTCCGTGACGCCGTTGACGCTGAACGTGATCTCGTATGTGTTGACGCCAGATCCGTACGTCGCCGTGTACGTCGCGTCGCCTGTGACGGCGGCTATCGCGGGCGTCCAGCCTTCGAACGTGTAGGTATACTGTGCGTCGGGGGCTTTCACCGGAGTTTCACCGGTGTAGACCGGCGTCTGTCCGTACGCGGCTTTTACGCTCTGAAGCACGGTGCCGTCCTCGTTGACGAAATTGACCGTGTATTCGTTTACCGCCGCGCTGTACTCAGCCGTATACGTTGCTTCGCCGGTCACCGAAGAGATCCCGGGCTTCCAGCCTGTAAACGTGTACGTATACTGAGCGTCGGGGGCTTTCACCGGAGTTTCACCGGTGTAGACCGGCGTCTGTCCGTACGCGACTTTTACGCTCTGAAGCGGCGTTCCGTCCTCGTCGACGAAATTGACCGTGTATTCGTTTACCGTCGTCGAGTAGGTCGCGGTATATGTTGCATCGCCCGTTGCCGAAGCGACGGAGGGCGTCCAGCCCGCAAACGTGTAGGTATACTGAGCGTCGGGGGCTTTCACCGGAGTTTCACCGTTGTAGACCGGCGTTTCGCCTTCGGTGACAGTTCCGGATTGAAGCTCCGTTCCGTCTTCGTCGACGAATCTTACGTTATAAACGGTGAGAGCGGGAATGATCACCTGTTCCGCCGTGACCTCGTTTTCAGCCTCCTGATCGCTGAAATACTTGCCGCAATATTCGCATGCCCAGTATTCGATATTGCCGTCGGTCGTTATCGTAGGCGCTTTATACGCCGTTCTTAAAAGATGATGATCGCCGTGTATCACAGTATCCTCAAGGGAGATCTCTTTTCTGCCCTCTGCGTCGGCGTAGTATTTTGAATTTGACTGGCATACCCAGTATTCGGTATGTCCTTCTTCAAGGCAGGTGTCCGGGTAATCTCCTTCGACTTTTTCAAGCAGCTGTACGTGAAATACATACGACGAGCCTTCTTTTCCTATGGCGCCGTAATCTAATTCTATTTCGATTTTAAACGGAAATCTTAAATAGTTTCTGTTATATAATATACATTCCAAAACGCACGTATTGCCGTTTATCGTTTTGGACAGGATCGTGACAGGACCTCCGCCCGCGATAGTGTGGTTATCGGTCTCGAAACCATATTCCAACCTGAAGAATTCATCGATCTGCTTCGTCAGATCCACGTCCGAGGTTATCGTCGCAGTGAAATACAGATCATGTCCTGTTTCCAAAAATTCCGGCATATCGACCTCAAAGGTCCTGTCGGGAAAATCGTAATCGAAGATAGCGTATATATAACCTGTACTTCCTCTTATTAAAGTGGTAGTCGGACTGTACGGATCGCTGAAAAGAATACCGGTTTCGTCTCCGACTGTTTCCCATTTTACAAATCTGTATCCCGGGTTCGGCGTTGCCGTAAGGTGGATGATTTCGCCGAAATCCGCATAATCACGGTCTGCCGACGCGGTACCGTATTGCGCATACTCCGCATATATATGAAGGGTTTCATCATAAAAATCATCAAACAAATTATAAACGGCAAGCACGCGCGTGTCTTTTGTGAAAACCGTGGATTCGGTAACGTATAGCAGTTCGCCTTCATTCACGTAATACCAACCGAAGAACTCATACATGACCGTCGGTTCCGGTATGTACGGCAGACAACCGCTGCTGTCCGTCAAAAGCGTCGCCGGATCGACTTGTCCGTAATCTTCATCCATTTCAAACGTGATGACATACCTGCCCGACGCGCTTGAAAATTCGGCTGTGAGTACGCGATCCGATTCCGCCGTGAAGGTATACTCCTCTGAAGTGCTTACGGTTTTTCCGTTTTCTTTCCAGCCTGTGAAGCGGTAACCCTCGTTTGCGCTTGCAGTTACGGTGACCGAAGCGCCTTCCTTATACGATCCTCCGCCGGATACGGTACCGTACGTACCGTCAGACGGCGAGACCGTCACCGTATAGCTGTTCAGCTGACGGAAGTTTGCAACAAGCTCCGTGTCGCCCTTGACGCTGAACGTGTAAACAGCCGAAGTACTGACCTCCGTGCCGTTCACAGTCCAGTTGACGAATACGCTGTCGCCCGTCGGCGTCGCGGTCACGGTCGCGGATTCGCCGGTTTTGAACTTACCGCCGCCTGATACCGAACCGTATGCGGGATCCGACGACGTTACCGTTACGGTGTTTTCCTTAACGTGCTCGAAATTCGCCGTCACCGTGACGTTTCCGTCCGGCGTGAACGTGTAGCTTGCCGAGGTGCTGACCTCACTGCCGTTTACGGTCCAGTTGACGAAATAACAGTCTGTCGCAGGCGTCGCTGTCACCGTTACGCTGCCGCCTTCCTTGACTGTGCCGCCGCCCGATACCGAGCCATATTCGCCGTTTGACGATGCCGCGGTCACGGTATAATTATATTTCTGTCTGAAATTCGCGGTAAGCTCGACGTCCTCCTCCGCGGTGAACGTGTATTCCGCCGAAGCGCTTACCTCGACCCCGTTCTTCGTCCAGTTGACGAATACGTAATCGTCAAGAGGAGACGCGGTCACCGTTGCCTGTGATCCGGGCGAATACGCGCCGCCGCCCGTGACCGTACCGAACGATTCGTCCGACGATACGGCGCTGACGTTTATCAGCTTGCGGTAGTTCGCAACGAGATCGCGGTTTGCGTTCGCTTTGAACGTCATCGTCGCGGAGGTGCTTATGACGGAACCGTTTTCCGTCCAGTTTACGAATTCATATCCTTCGTTGACTTCCGCGGTCAGCGTGACGGTCGAGCCCTGCGCGTATTTGCCGGAGCCCGCCGCAACGCCGGCTTCTTCGATATTTACGGAAGTGTTTATGTCGTATGCCGTTACGAACGCCGCCATGATTATAACCGAATCGTCTGTCATGGTGAACGTATCGCCGTCAAGCTTATGCATCAGATCGCTGTTACCGTTCTGATATTCTTCATAATCGCTGTAATATACGTAATAATAATTTTGCAGGATATATCCGTCGTCCGGCGTCGCTATCAGCCTTACCGTTTCGCCCGGCTCATAAAACGAGGTTGTGCCGGAAGAGTAACTCGGGATCCTCTCGGGGAACAGCTCGAACGTACCGTGAGTCATATTCGCTTTATATATCGCATAGCCCTGAGTGAATCTCACCTCGATCGTCATACTGCGATCCGGATAAAACGTGTATATCTGTTCATCCGACAAAAGATCTCCGTTTTCGTCATACCATCCGACGAACAGGATCGAGGCATTTTCAGGCAATGCGCCGATCGTAAGCATACCGGTCTCCTGATTGTATGCGGGTATGATCGATCCGTAGTCGCCCGAGGGATTGAATGTAAACAGGATCTCATATACGGTCATCTGGGTAAACGACGCGTGTATCTCAAGATCCATATCCGGCATCTCGAACGTATGCGTTTTGATATCGTAGTTTTCCGGTGTACCGGATATGAGGCGCAGACGGTAATGCTCCGCCGGAGTCACGGTAAGCGCGACGCTTGTTCCGGCTACGATCTGTTTCGTCGTTGAACCGTCGCTGAACGTGACGGTACCGTTTTCGTCGTCGCTTATGAGCTTTACCGTATGAGGCAGGGTGGAGCGGAATATCGCGCGGACCCATACGTCGCTTGCAGGCATCCTGAATGTCGCGGTACCGGTATCGGAGATCTTTTCCCATTCGACGTTTTCGGAGCCCAGATAGCCGTCCTCAACGGCGTAACCGAATTCTATGCCGACGACCTCGTAATCCTTATAAGGTTGAGCCGAAACGGTCATCTCCGTTCCGGGACGTACGCATTCCAGCTGCGGCGACACTTCAAGTTCGCCTTTTTCGGAATACGCGCTGTCATTCCAGATGAAATACTCGCCGTTCTTTCTGAAGTTTGCGATAACGGTGCGTCCGCTCTCGGCTACGTACCAGGAGTATACGGGATCGAAAGGATCGCTGTCCTGTATAAGACGCTCTTTCTCTTCACCGTCTTCTTCGTCAATAAAGTATTCCGTCCAGTAAAGGAACGTGCAGCCGGTGTACGGGACAGCGGTCAGCGTGAGAATACGCGTAGTGCTGTTCCAGTTCTCTTTGACCGTACCTGCCGTCTTCGGGGTTATACCGAGGTTATAGTAAAGCTTGCCGCCGCTGCTCGCATTGCGGGGTTCCCTTCTCTCTATCTGCACGGGCTGATGCTCCGCGGGCTTTTGCGCGGTCGCCGCCTGCTCTTTTACCGCCGTTTCCTTAACTTCCGCGCTGACCGTTTCAACGCGGTCCGTTTTTACGGCGGCGATATCGGACGGCGCTGCCTTCATGACCGCCGAGATAGCCTGAGGCATCAGACCGGCGATCATTACAGCGCACAGTAAAAGCGCGGTAATACGTCTTTTTACGAATGATTTTTCCATTTTGTCCTCCTTTAACAAGTTTTGTGAATAACTTTGCCAAAGTAAAATCAAACTGAACGGAATAAGGCCAAATTACCCGCGAAACCGTTTTTAAACGTTCACTTTTATTATAGGACCATCGCTTAAATTTATCAACACATTTCTTTCACAATTTTAAAAATTTAATATGTCGAAAATCGGAATTATGAATAATTGACTGTTATAATATTTACTTTATCTGAAATCGTCCCGCAAACCGGGCAAACGTTATATCCTATTTCTTTTCGGCTTTTTTCAAAGCGTCGTACGTTTCCGACAGCCATTCGCCGTAATGGTCGTAAGGAACGCCGACCCACCAGTCGAGAAGACTGTTCAGCGATTCGATATCTTCTTCTATGCTGTCGCACCGGTATTGCTCCGGATCGCGGTTGACCGTAACGGCGTGGCGTCCGTCGTCCTTGAAATCTATACGGTAAATGCAGGTGCCGGTCCAGCTGCGGTGCGCCCACAAAGTCTGACCCTCCATAAACCAGAACCATTTGTCCTCCATCCCCTGCGGGATATTTCCCAGACGGAGCGCTTTCATTTCCTTTTCGTTGAAGGATCTTTCAAGCGTAAAGGTCGCGCACTTTTCGGGCATCGGCTCCGTTTTCCAGTCTTCGCGGCGCGCGGCTCTTATTTCCTTATTGATTTTTTCAGACATTTTTTTCTCCTTTCAGAATGCAGGTCATAAAACAGACCGCAAACCGGCGTCAATACCCGTTTACGGTCTTAAAGCTTTTACTTTATCGGCTTTTCTTGAATGTCGCGGCTCAGGTCCGTAAAACGGCGCGCCGTCGCTCAATCGTCTTCCATGCTTAACACTTTTTCGTAAAGATATTTCGCGTAATCACAGCTTGTATAAGCCGCAAAGCGCTGATAGTTGTCAGATTTATGACTGTCGGCGTAATCGCATACGCTTTTTACTATGATCGGTATGGGCTTTGGATCGCTTGAATGATTTGCGGCGTATACCACGGCGTATGATTCCATATCGAGCCCGGCGGTATGCTGATACTGAGAGTATACCTGTTTTTCAAGCAGCTCTCTGCTCGCCACGACCGTGCTTCCGCAAGCCATCGGACCTATAAAAACGTGGCACGGATTTTCGTTCGACGCGACGGTCTTTCTCAGAAGCGGCATTATCTCCTCGGGGATCATTTCGTACGTCGAGCGCGGCAGAAAGCCGAGATTACCGTACACTATCTCCGCTTTATCGGGACTGACGAATTTTCCGGCGGAATAGTTCCACACTATATCCGGCACTATCACGTCGCCGTACATCTGCTGCTCAACGTTTTCCTTAGCGACTCCGGCGGCTATGCCGACCATAATCAGATACCGCGGACGGAACGTGAAAATGACCTTCATCGCCGTTGCGGCGGCAGCCGTCATACCCATTTCGCCGATCTTGGCGTGAACTATCGAGCGCTCCTTTCCGTTGTTCGTAAACGTCGCGACGTCGTATATCTGCTCGTCGTTTGAAAACGTTTTTGCTTTCCAGTCGTGGAAATGCATGACCGCCTGGAATTCCGCGGCGGTTACCGACAACAGCGCAACGTCGGTCTTATACTTTTCTTTCATACGGTTTCCTTTCGTTTGAAACGGATATTATAAGTGAAAAGATGTCTTCAAGACAGAGGAACGTAAAGGTCGGGCTTTTCGGTCGCTTTGTCAAATACCTCTTTTTCTTCGGATCTGTCCGTACGACTCACATCTTTTAATTTGCGGTTTTATCAGTACCCGAGGAACTTTTTAAGATCTTCATTGTTTATCAGATCCTCTTTTTCCATTCCGAAGGAGGCGCCCGGAACGATTTCAAGATAACGGTCGAGAAATTCACCGTAGGTTTTCGCCTCAAAGCAATACGGAGTTATAAAGAAATCCCTTGAGCCTCCGGTCACGCGGTCGCCCGCCTGCACGGTCACCTTGTAATCGCCGGTTTTAAGTCTGTAAAAAATATACTTTTCAAGATACCAGCCGTGGATCTCAATGCTGCCGAACGGAACTTTATACGATGCGACGACGGGATTTGCCCTGAGCGCCTCGTTCTGATAATCATACTCAACGATTTCGATGAATCTTTCCGCGGATTCGCAGTCCACCACGGAATAGTTGTCTTTTTTGCCGTATTTTCTTACAAATTCCCAGTCGCCGCCGACCTGTTTTATTTTATATATCCATGTTTTGCCCGCGATCGTCTTGTCAAACCAGCGGTAATCCTTCTTTACGTTTTCAAACGCCTTGTCAAGATATACTTTTACGTCCAGACCGTATTTGAATTTCTTTTCCGGGTCGGAGTTTTTAACGGATTCTCTTGTATACTCGCACAAAAAGTCGATAAACTCGTCGGCGGTGCTCCCGTCGGTCCATTCACGGATTATCCTCGTATTCAGTATCTTTCCCTCGTCACGTCCGAAAATATACTTTCCGTGACGCGGCGTGATGATATACGGCAGGCTCTTTTTCATCTGCGTGAGCGTCGCCCACGGATATTCCGAACGGAGCTTTTCAAGCGCTTTTTCGTAGTATACGTCGATATCCGTACCGTATTTGAATTTTTCCGGATCTGCCGTCGGATTTTTGTTGAGCTCGTTTTCGCGCCGTTTTTCTCTTTCGGCTTCTTCTTCACGCTCGAAAATGTCGTCCGCGTCAAGAGCGGTCCACGCCCACACCTCGTCCATACCGTGGCTGGCGAGCGCCGGCGCGTAAATAAACGTACCCGAATTTCTCTTCCACCTGTCCCATCGTCCCGCCGACAGCTCTCCGTTGTTCAATATCAGAAGGCAGTATTGCTCGCTCTTCGGAAAACGTCCGTCCTTTATCGCTCTGAAGCCTTTTATCTGATGTGTATGGATGCCGTCCTTTTCCGGTCCGAGATTTATGTAACCTATTTCTTCATCCTCAAGACATTCTGTCAGGTCGTACCGTTCAAGCGAATGCCACATCGCCACTTCTCCGGCGTCTACCGTGTCGGCGGTACCGCGGATGAAATCGCCCTTCGTCGAGCTTTTGTTTTTGTAATCGTCCGGATTCCACTTTCCCGCGGTATACCGTCCGTCTTTAAGCTCCAAAAGACAGAATTCGCCGTACTGCGGCATATCGTTCGCTTCGATGTTGTGGAATTCGTTGAAAGACAGCGTAAGTTTTGTATAGTCGCATTTGAACATTGTTTTTTCCCGCCTCGAAAACAGCGTTTTGCCGGGTGCTTATCCATACAGGGTTTTTCGGAAAGCCCGGTCAAAGGCTTATTATTTATTTCTTCTTTTTCTTATTATTCTTCTGCTTCGATTCCGCGTTCTGCATCGTATCGTATGCTTCCGCGTCCCATACGGTCCTCTCCGGTCCGAGAGTGCCGTACATCGTATTCTCAAACGAATAAGTCATTTTTGCGGTCTTTATCAGCTCTATGTTGTCGTAGTCGTTCCCGAAAGTGCCGAGCCGGCTGTATACGTCGCGCGTTATTTCATAGTCGTACTGTTCGCGCCCCTCGCGGCTCGTATATATTATTTCCGCAAAATATCTGCCGGTATCGGGATCGTAATACGCGTTCCAGCAGCTGCCGTTTTTTTTGTTTTTCATTTTCTGTCCGTCTTTCTTTAAGCTTTCAGCTTACCGAAAAACCGGAATTTGCCGGATCGGAACAAATACTTATATACCCCTTACGGGATCTATACGTATCAGTTTCTCACCGGCATATCCCGGTCAGTTGATCTTATTCAATGCTTCCGTATTTTGCAACGGCATCGTCGACCGTCAGCTCGCCCGTGCCGACCTTGAAGGCCGCGAGCCTCGTCTGAGCGGCGAGCGTATCCTCGATGCCGAGCGCGGAAGGCGAAATGATAAGCTCCGAAGAGACCTCTCCGACGGGAGCGTACACCTTATCGAATGACAGGTCCTTTGACGGCGTTATCAGACGCTTTATGGACGCCATCTGGTTCAGCTCCGTTTTCGTGATGAGAAAACGCATGAATTCATTAGTCATATCGAGGTTTTCGCACGATTTGTTAACGGAGAACTGGATGGAGGGGCTGTCGAGGAAATATCCGCCCTTATCCGACAACGGAACCGGCGCGAACGTATACGTGAACGGATGAGCGGTAAAGGCCTCGGACTGGCTTTCACGCTTCTTTGTTCCGGAGACCGTATCGCCGGTACAGATCATCATAGGTACGTCGCCCTCGTAGAAGCGCAGTATGACCTCGGTATAGTTATCGCTGATCTTCGAGCATTTTTCAAGATCTATGCATTTTTTCTCTATAAGCTGAGACAACGTTTCAAGACCCTTGCGCATATATTCGCCCGCCGCGGGATCGAGCTTATTAGCACGCGCGACCATTTCGGGCTTTTCGGCGAGCGCCGCCGCGAACATGGGATAAACGAGCGTATTCATCAGACAGCCGGAAGACTTTGCGCTGTAACCCATCATCGGGCTTTCATATCCCTTTTGACGGAACTTTTCGCAGACGTCAAGAAGCTCGGTCATCGTCTTCGGTATTTTAAGTCCCTCTTTTTCAAACAGATCGTTGTTTATAAGCATACCGTACGACGTGGAGAATATCGGGACGGTCAGCACGCGTCCATCGGCGTCGCGGCTGAGCAGACCGGGACGGATGCAGTCGAGATTCAGACCGAGAGAAGCGTCCGCAAGGTTTTCCATTTTGTTGAAAACGCTGTCATACGCGGAGTTGCCCGTCATCCAGCTGAACGAGAAGAAGATGTTGGGCGCGTCGTTGCCGCCGAGAACGGTAGCTATCGAGTTGTTGTAGTCGTCGATCTTCGTATAGCTCAATTCGACGTTCGGATAAAACTCGTTAAAGCGGTCGAATTCCGCTTCAAGCGCCTCAAAGTTGCTGTAAGTGCCGACAATGCTTATCTTGCAGGCTGTGGATGCGTCCAGCTTCGGCTTAAAGTTCTCTTCGACTGTCTGCTGATCACCGGGATTGCAGGCGGCTAAACCGAAAATCATAAACGCCGCTAAAATGATGCTGAATAACTTTTTCATTTTTTGTTTTTCCTTTCCTTTATCTTACGAATTTCTTTTATCACAAGCTTTACGTCGATCGGCTTGGCGATATGACCGTCCATACCCGCTTCAAGACATTCGGCTACGTTTTCGGAAAACGCGTCAGCCGTCATGGCGACTATCGGTATAGAGGACGCCCACGGGTCTTCAAGCTTTCTTATCTGCCTTGTCGCTTCAAGTCCGTCCATTTCAGGCATATGAACGTCCATAAATATCAGAAGGTATTTTCCCTCCTCCGCCGATTTCATCATATCTACACAGATACGTCCGTTTTCCGCGTGATCCGCGGTTATGCCGAACATACCGAGCGTCGCCTGTATGATCTCCCAGTTGATGAGGTTATCCTCCGCAACAAGGACGTTGACTCCTTCAAGATCGGAATAATCGTCCTCCGGCTCGACCGATTTTACCTCCTTGCCGAGCAGCTGACTGATCTTGTCGTATAACGTGGATCTGAACAGAGGCTTGCTTACGAAGCCGTCCGCTCCCGCTTTTTTCGCCTCGTCCTCGATCTCCGTCCTGTCGTAGGCGGACATAAGAAGTATCGGGATGTTTTCATCCGCGCCGGATCTGATGCGGCGGACGGTCTCTATACCGTCCATATCCGGCATCCTCCAGTCGAGGATGACGACGCCGTAGCTTCTTCCGCTTTCGCGGCGTTCGGCGATCATCTTCAACGCTTCGGAGCCGCTCATCGCGCATTCCGCCGTGACGCCCAGGGATTCGAGCGTGTCCACGGTAGTCTGAAGGATCATTTCATCGTCGTCGACGACAAGCGCGTCGACAGGATCGAGCATCATATCGTCCCTCTGCCTTTCGGCTATCGGGATATCTATAACGACGGTAAACGTCGTTCCTTTGCCCTGTTCGCTTTCGCAGTCGATAGTTCCGCCCATCAGCTCGACCATCTGTTTCGTTATGGCGAGACCGAGCCCCGTTCCCTGTATGCTGTTCACGCGGCTGTCAGTCTGACGTGAGAACGGCTGGAACATCCTTTTCATAAATTCCGGGGACATACCGATACCGGTATCGGATACCTTGTACGTCATTTTAACACAGCCGGGTACCGCGCTTTCCTCCTCGCGCATATCAACGCTTACGACGCCGCCGGATTCCGTGTATTTAACGGCGTTGGAAAGTATATTTATATAAATCTGATTAAGCCTCAGCTGATCGGCGTACAGATATTCCTTTTCCATACGGTTTATGCGGAAATTGAAATCTATATTCTTTTCCTTTACCATCGGCTGCGTCAGGTTGACGAGATTTTCAGCCGTTTCCACTATCGAAAACGTGACGGGGGATAAAGTCAGCTTTCCGCTCTCCACCTTTGAGATATCGAGAATATCGTTTATGAGCGTCAGCAGGTGATTTCCGGCAAGACCTATCTTGCGGAGATGCTCTCCCGTCGCCTCGGGGTCGCCGAGATTCTTCTGCGCTATCGCCGTCAGACCGATTATCGCGTTCATCGGGGTACGGATATCGTGGGACATTGTGGATAAGAAATCCGTTTTGGCTTTGTTTGCGGAATCCGCTTCCATCGCCGCCTTTTTCAGCTTTTTATTGAACTGCTGAACGAACAGCAAGTCGATTATGAAAAGCACCAGAAGTCCGGTGACGATAACGCCGACGAGAAGCCAGTTCTCCGTTTTTACGTTAAGGTCAGAGGCGGGAATAAGGCTCATTAGCGTCCAACCGGACGTTTCCTCCATCGGAGTATATGCAAGCAGCATCTTTTCCCCGCGGGAATTTTGTATTGTGACTGACCCCGTAACCGTTGTTATTTCCTTATGGAGCTCTTCGAGAAGCGCGGGGTCGGAGTAGTTGTACGATTTATAAAACTCAAAAAAGTTTGAATTTTTGAAGGTTTTGCTTTTTATTATGTAGTCGCCGTCGAAGTCGACAAGCGTAAGCTCGGCGTTCTCGAATTCCTCCTGCGGGAAGATCCACTTCTGTTCCAGATCGGTAAGCGGCAGTACGCGCAGAAGTACAGCCGATTTTGCGGCTCCGCCTTCGGGATCGCGCAGCGTTATCCTGTTGCAGAAGGCTATCGACTGCTCGCCGTTCATCGGATTCGTATATGCGCGCG
>CACZVC010000060.1:13161-25032 GCA_902784545.1 uncultured Ruminococcus sp.
TTCGGCAGCATATGGGAATTGCGTATAAAATCGACCGCTTCTTCCATCGTCATACGGCGGGCGTTGATGTACTGCGCCCACACGTCGCAGATGCGCTGTTCGCCCTCCATATAGTTTTCGGTAACGCGCTCCATGGCGACGGTCGTGTTTTCAAAATGCTCGGTCTGCCGCTGCCTTGTGCTTTTGTCGTTCAGCACGATATAGACCGCAACGAACGCGATGATCACGACGATTATCAGTACGTTGATTATGATTAATCCTGTTCTCTTCATTGTTTTTATCCGTTTACAAGTCCTTCTGAAATCAGCATTTCGAGGACGCGCGCCTCCCGCTCAAACATCATCCCGTTATATGTACTGTCCTTAACGCCCCGGTTTTTTATATGGCTATCGATACAGATACTTTTCCGGACCGGCGTCCGTTTCAAACAAAAGTCTCATTTTATCCCTCGCCCGACAGTTTTATATATTTACAGCCGGTCAGCCGGGTCTGTGTATTATTACTATAATAATATAATAAATATTTGTTTTTGTCAATACCTTTCCGTCATTTTTCTTGATTTATTCATCAATTGAATGTATAATCAAGATACCGGAACGCTGTTTCGGATAAACTTTGTGAGGCATACGATATGAAAAGGTTTTTGATCCTGTTTCTTACTTTCGCTTTTATAATGACCGCCGCGGGCTGCGGAGGCGGCGCGCCGCAGGACGGCGCGAAAAACGACGGAACGGCTGCGGAGGAAACGCCGCTCGTATCCGACGGCAAAACTGCGATATACGACGGGAACGGCGCCGGGATCGGCGCGCTTGACAGCCTCGCAAACTGTACTGCGGCGGACGGCGGTATATTTTACAGCGTATTCGACGTAAAGGAATTTCAGTTTACCGGCAGCGCCGAATACCGCTTTTTCGATAAGGAAAGCAAAAAGGATATACTGCTCGGTACGATCGCAAATCAGGGCTACGAGGCGTTGTTCGCGCGCACGGAGCACGGCGGCGTGATTTACACGCTCGTGATTGAGGGCGACCCGATGTCGGATTCGCCGGTCCCGCTCGTTCTGCTCGCCTTCGATCCAGAAGCCGGCACTATGAAAAAGCATACAGTCGCCGAAGACGGTTTTCCGTATACGTCTATGGCGGCCGCAAACGGCAGACTGCTTATAATGAATCACGAAACGAAGGGGACAAGGCGCGACGTTATCTACGAGTACGACCCGGAAACGGAGGCGGTCAGGGAGGCTCTGACGTTTTCGCCCGATACGGATTCCCTGCGCGGCGTCTGCTCTTCAAAGGACGGATTTTACATTTTGCGGCTCAAAATAAACCGCGGCGCGGAAAACGTGCTTTTCCTCGACAAATACAGCGGCAATTACGAAAAAATATCTGAGCTGTCCTTAACGGAAACGCTCGTCGGGGCGGCTTCGGGCGTACACGGTATGACGGGTCGCGGCGACGCGCTGAACGAGCTCGGTATGAACGTCAGCGGATTTGAGGTAGTTGACGAAAGATATCTGTTCTACGAGAATTTCGGTCTTTTGCGCGTTATCGCCGATCTGCAAAGCGGCGACGCGCTGTTTGCAAACGACGATAATTATTCCATGTCCGCGGGCGGCGGCGTTCCGTATTTTTACAGAATGGATTTCGACAGCGAAAACGTCCCTGAGCCGGATATACAAGGGATCTCGGGCGGAAAGCTCGTGAAGCACGGTTTCAAGCCTGATGCCGCGCACAAGCTCATAAGAGAGGTATCTCATTCACCCGCGGGAACGTGGCTTGTAAAAACGTCTGATATTTTTTCCGCGCAGAACAGTTCGTTCGCCCTGCATCTGTGGACAGAATAAAGTCTTATCCGGGTCTGTATTGCGCCGGATAAATAAAGCGCCGGAGACCGGTATCGAAAACCGGTCTCCGCTTTTTTTCGTTTTTTTACCGTCAAACGTCCGTCGGGCGTTTTTTCGCCGATTTTTTAACCTCCTCGTGATAGAAGAAATTGACGACGGCGGGCGGGGAGTCGAACGGTCTTTCCAAATCGTCGTCGCGGACGTACAAAAGACCGTTTTCTTTGCAGTAATCGGAAAGCTTTGCGTCAAGCTCCGTCCAGTATTCGCGGCCGCCGTACGTATATATTTCTTCGTACAGCGGGACAAGCGACGGATATTTTTCTTTTATATACGCCGTTATAACGGGCTTATAGCTGCCGCGCAGATTCAGATTTTCAAGCCAGATAAGATTGCATTGGTCCTTTACGCGGTCGATTATCGCAAAAACGTCGGTTATCCCGGGAAAGATAGGCGATATGAAGCAGGTGGTGCGGACGCCCTCTCCGTGCAGTTTTTTCATAGCCGCCAGACGGCGCTCTAT
This sequence comes from uncultured Ruminococcus sp., assembly GCA_902784545.1. Lineage (GTDB taxonomy): Bacteria > Bacillota > Clostridia > Oscillospirales > CAG-272 > UBA1248. The sequence goes on from CACZVC010000060.1 coordinate 15,525, forward strand.
GCTTACGGCGTTATCCATATCGGCGCGGAAGCTCTCGTCAAGCGTGTTTACCGAAAAGCCAACGCGCGCGTCGGGAAACGATTTTATGAGGTCGATATCGCGCAGGACGAGATCGGATTTCGTCTGTACGCTTATCTTTACGCCGCTGCCCTTCAGCTCATTCAGCAGAGCGCGCGTGCGCCCGTACGTTTCCTCCTGCGGAAGATACGGATCCGTGACCGTCCCGAAAAACAGTTCTTTTCCCTTGTATTTTCCGGGATTTTTGATAGGCTCCCAGTATTTGACGTCAAGAAATCCGCCCCACGGCTCGGCGTGGTTCGTAAACCTCTTCATAAAGCAGGCGTAGCAGTATTTGCAAGCGTGCGTACACCCGACGTAAGGGTTTACGGCGCAGTCGCAGACCGGGACGTCCGTTTTTGTTATTACGTTTTTTGTTTTTATTTCTCTGATTACCGTATCCATACCGTAGTTTGATTGTTAAAATCCGTAAACCAGAACGCCGGCGGCGCCCGCGATCACGATAAGCAATATCGGCGACATTCCCTTTTTGAATATCTTTTTCGACGCGAAATATATGGCGGCAAGCGCGGCGGTCATTATAACGGCGGCGATATCGACGCGCGCGTTTTCAGCCCCTCCGGCGCAGTTTTTGAGTATCATATAAGCGCCGGTCGCAAGTATGATACCGGAAACGCAGGCTTTGAGCGAGCCTATCGCCGCCTTGACCGCGCCTTTCTTTATCAGATTTTTAAGCAGCAGAGTCAGGATTATAACGATTACGAAAGCCGGCAGTATCACCGCGAGCGTGGCGATAACGGCGCCCGCGACGCCGCCCTTTTCCGCGCCGATATACGTCGCGGTATTTACCATTATCGGACCCGGCGTGCTTTCGCTCACCGCTATCATATACGACAGCTTTTCCTCGTCGATCCATCCGTAGGACAGGACGACCTCACGTATGAGAGGTATCGCGCCGTACGCGCCGCCGAACGAAAAACAGCCTATTATAAGAAAGCCGCAAAGAAGCTCGATATATATCATTTCCGTACCCCGCTCTCTTTACGCCGCCCGGCAAAGTAAACGGCAAGACCGGTCAGGGCGGCGGCGAGCATAAGCACGACCGTTGATATGCGCAGCGCGAAAATGTTTATAAGCATCAGCGCCGTGAACGACAAGGCGGCTATAATGACAGTCGCCGGCTTTTTGTCCGATCTGACGATCATCCTTACGCCCGCGTCCGCTATAAGGATACCGACGGCGAGCTTTATCCCCCTGAACGCGCTCGCGACCCATTTTATCTGCAAAAATCTGTCAAGGAAAAACGATATGAGAAGGATTATCGCAAACGACGGAAGCACTACACCGAACGTAGCCGCGACGGCTCCCGGAACGCCCTTTTGTTTAAGTCCCACGTACGTGGCGCAGTTTATGGCGACGGGTCCCGGCGTCGATTCGGCTATAACGGTTATGTTCATCATTTCATCCCGGCTGATCCATTCCTTTTTTTCGACGCAGATATTCTCGATAAGAGGTATCATCGCGTAGCCTCCGCCGAAGGTGAACAGACCTATTTTTGCAAACGTCAGAAAAAGGTCAAACAAAAGCTTCATATTAAGCTCATCCCGCCAGTTTTTTGACGGTCGCGGCAAGCTCGCGCTTTTTCGCCTCGTATTCTTCGGGCGTAAGTCCGTCCGGCTTTACGTTCGTTTCAAGCGAGAAAACGCCTTCGAATTCTATTTCGCGCAGGGCTTTACTGAATTCCTCCCAGTTTATAACGCCGGTACCGGGCAGCCAATGAAAATCGCCTCTGCCGTCGTTATCGTGGACGTGGAGCGTGTAAAGATACTCTTTGCCTATCGCTCTCACGGCGTCGGCGGGATCGTTTTTCGTAACGGCGCAGTGTCCCGTGTCGAGGCAAACGCGGAAATACGGAGAGTTTATGCGCTTTGCGAAATCGAGTATCTGATACGGCGTCGCAAGCGTCAGTGCGGGCATCGGCATATTTTCAAAATTTATAACGACGCCGGCTTTTTCCGCTTCTTCCGTAAGTCTGCCGAAAAATTCAAGATTTATTTCCATAAACTCATCGGGATGCGGATTCTGATTGTCGCCGAACGGCATTATCGGGTGAATGACCATGTTTTTACAGCCGAGCGCGGCGGTGCCGTAAAGCGAGCGCGCCATTTTTTCAAAGCGCTCGTCTCTGTCCTGTTTCGTGGCGTCGCGCGGCGGCCAGCGCCACGGTCCGTGCGTCTGACTTATCTGCATGCCCGCGTCGGATACGGCTTTTTTTACCGCTCCGAGCAGACGGCTGACCTCAGGCTCCGCGCCGAAAAACATATTTTCGGTGTGGCAGAAGCATTGAAAATCAATGCAGTCGTAGCCTGATCTTCTGAATTCGTCAAGCTGTCTGAAGCCCGCATCAAGATCGTTTTCGGGATTCCATTCTATACCTGTTCTCATAGTTGTCTTCCTTTCAGAACGTTATTCATACATCGCTATTTCTATCGAGTCCATGAACTGGCACATCGAAAGATTGAAATTTTTATAATCCGCCTCCGCGAATTCCTCGGTCGCCGACCAAACGGTCGCTTTTACGAGATCGAGCTGATTGTAAAACGTGATGAGCACGGGGATTTTCAGTATATCGGACACGCCGCGTATGGTAAGCCTGCCCGCCTCCTCGATCTCAAGCACCCCGTCTGCGTTATCGACCTTTATCTCTTTTTCGTCGTACGCGTCGCCCGTGAAGATCTCCGGATTCTGCGTGTACTGATATATCAGGGACGCCGCCTTGCAAATATGTCCCCAGCCCACGCGGTAGGTGAGATTCCATTCGGAATAAAGCCAGTTTTCATCCTTTCTGACTCCCAGAAGCTTCATGATACTTTTCTCCTTTTTATAATTTTATCCTTGTAAACGTTGATCCGGCTGTTTTGCGGCGACGGCGTACATCAGACTGAAATAATCCGACGTGCCGTCGACGATGCCGGATTCCTTTATTACGAGGCCGCCCGCCTTTATTTCCTTTTCAAAAACCGGTAAGGACACCATACGAAACGACGTAGCGGCGACCTTTACCGCGCCCGACGCGTGTTCTCTTTCCCTTATTTCAAACGCCTCGTTTATATCCGTCGCTTTTTCCGTTACGCCGTCGCCCATCGAGCAGATAAGCGCGATACCGTTATCGGTCAGGTGTTCTTTTATAAAGCGGTAAAACTTCGCCCTGTCCTCGTCCGGCACGAGCATATGTATCACCGCGACGGAATAAATATAGCCGTATCTTCCGCCGTCTTCGCCGTTTACGCAGTCGAGCGTGCGGAAACGGTTTTCGTATTCCGGATATTTTTTCTTACAGTATGATACCGCTTCGGCTGAAACGTCCGTGGCGGTCAGATCGTAGCCGCGATCGAGCATATACGCGGCGTCTCTGCCCTCGCCGCACCCCGTTTCAAGCACGGGCGTGCTTTTGCCGATACCGTATTTCATCGCGGTTTCCTCGACTATCGGCGTGCGGTCGGAGCCGAACCACGGATATCCCTTTCCGTGTATCGTCCTGTATCTGTCGTCGTAGGCTTCATAGTATTTCTTCATAATACGTTTCTATACCGCCGTAGCCGGTTATCATTTTCCCTTTTCGCGTTTTGTCGATAAAGCTGCCGAGCCGTTTTCTGAATTCCTCCGGGCGTTTGCGGGCGGCTTCTATATACGCGACGCGTATGCGTTTATACGGCTCGGGGAATTTCAGATAATTCTCCCACGCCGCGGGGTCGTTTTTTAAAGCCGCGGTTATATCGTCCGGGAAAACGAAAGGCGCGGTTATTACAGGCAGCACGCTTTCCCTTACCTTCGGATGTATCATACCCTTCCGGTCAAGCCGTATCAGCCTTTCGATATTCGGGCGCGAATACGGACTGCCGGGTCTTCTCGGCGTGAAGCGGCGTATATGGTGATATTCGTCGAGCGTTCCCGCCCGTCCGTCTATCCAGCCGAAGCATAACGCCTCCTCGACGGCGTCGTTATATGAAACGCCCGGCTCGCCCGAGGCTTTTGTCGGGAATACGAACCAGATCTCCGCGCTTTTATCGAAACGGTCGCTCAGATATCTTCTCCACTCGTTTCTGTCGCTTGTATAAAACAGTTCCATAACGTGCACCTCATCTTAACGCAAGTATATCACATAATTATGTATATTTCAATAATAAAACACGCAAAAATGAAAACCGCGCAAAAAAGGGAGCCTTAGCCTACTGTCCCAAAGGACAGTAGGCAACGAAATCCACCCCTGCGGGGTGGGTGAAATCGCCTGCGGCGGTGAAATTGCCCTTCGGGCAGTGAAATCGCCTCGACGGCGGTGGGTGGATTTCATTTCACCTCGACGGCGGTGGGTGGATTTCATTTCATCGAACGCGTCAGCGTTCGATTTCACCTGAGGGCGAAGCCCGAAGATTTCACCTTTTGCCGTCAGGCAAAAGATTTCACTCTTTTGACGTTTGGCACACAGACATCCCGCTTGCAGCAGAGATATGCGATAAAATACCGGCTGAAATAAGGATTTTGTTCCTTACTTCAGCCGGTTTTCATTAACTGTCCTTAAGAGTACCTCGCATGCAGGATACCCTTTATCATATCGGATTGCGTTTTACGCCGCGATCCTGTACGGCTCTTCGGATATGACGACGCCTTCATTGTTCAGGTAATTGAACAGGCGGATTATATCCTTGTTGTTGACGGATTTGTCGCCGTTTACGTCGAGGGCGCGGAGTACGGTAACGGCATCGAGATCACTGCAGTATCTGAACAGCGCAACGACGTCCTTGTTGTTGACTTCGCCGTCGCCGTTGATATCGCCGGGCGTCCATTTTTCGTCGTAGAACGCCACGACAAGATCGTGCAGATTATCGAGGTCGAACAGTTTGCTGTAATCCTTTTCGCCGGTTTCTCCGTCGATCTCAACAAGCTCTACGTCAACGGGCGCGCCGTCGTCATAATCTCCGCCGTCCGGTTTAACTTCCATGTTGATATCGGAAATCGGGAAATTGAGGCCGTCGGGCAAATAGCGGCTCGTTACGTTGCAGCTGCCACCGCCGCTCGTCTCTCCGAGTATCATGATACCGCGAAGCTGTGCGGCTATCGGAAGTGCGTTCGCGCTTGAGAACGAGTAACCGGACGTAAGCACCGCTATGTCGAAATCATAGTCAAAGCTCTTGTCCTTTTCGTCTATTACTCCGTCGAGGTTAAGGTCAAGCATATACACGTATTCAGACATCGCGCCGGTCAGCGGGTCGCACGATATCGAAGTCGCTTCGTTCTGATGGTATTTCGCGTTGGAAATGAGCGAGGTGATATAATACTGAGTGGCAACGTATCCGCCGCCGTTGCAGGTATCGTCGACTATGAACACGGACACTCCCGCTTCGTTTGCGATATCGAGCGCTTCCTTAACGACGTAGGGAGTGTATTCCTCAAAGCCATCGAACGAGAAGAACGCGGTGTCTTCATGGATTATCAGCAGCTCGCCGGTATCCCACGTCTTTACTATCTCGTCGCCGTATTTTTCGTACGCTTCGTCGCGATAATCAAAAACCGTCGCGCTTTCATCAAACATTGCTACCTGAATATCGTAGAAATCCCAGAATAAATCGCTTAATTCATCTGATCCGTAGAGCACTTGCATAAACGCCGAGCCGAGAGGCATATCGCTGTAATAATTGACGGCGTATACGGGAATGTTCAACATTACGGTATGACCGCCGTCGTACATATACGGAGACAGGACAGTGTAGCCGATAAGATATTCGACCATATCCTCCGAGAGCAGAAGCTGCTTTGCAAGCACCGTGTTTTCGTCGAACGTTTCGAGCGCACGGTCAAAGCCGACTTCCTTTATCTGCTCCGCGAGAAGCGAGCTCGACGGTTTGCCGAAGAAGTAGTCGAACATATAGCAGAGGCTGTTATACGTGAATTCAGCCATCGCCTTCGAACGCGAGGTATTCGCGTATATCGAGCTTTCGTCAACGTAATTGGTATACGATTCGGGATCGAACGTGTGGTGGAACAGTATTTCTCCGTCGAGATAAAACGAGTTGTTGTACGTTATGGAGAACATGGCGCCGAGATAGGCGAGCGGGATATAAGGCATACCCTCGGATTCAAGTATATCCACGCCGTAGGAGCCGAGATCTATCGTAACGGCCGACGGGTCGGCGACAGAGTAGCCTTCCTTGAACTCCACGAAGTTCATTTCGACAGAGGAGCCCTCCTGATCCACGTAGCAGTCGGTAAAGCTGTCGTAGTTTTCAAACGTGATCGTATCGTTTACGGCGTCGACGATCATCGTTGCGCCGTACGCGTTCGTTATCGTATAAACTCCGTCCTCCGATTCGATCTCAAACGGGTCCGTAAATATCACGCGCACATAGTCGAGCGGGTTTACGAAAGGCACGTCGGGCAGATCGTCAAGGAACAGGGCGATCATGTCGAAAACGTTATCTTCCGTATATCTGTAAGCGTCAAGGACGGTCTTGTGGATATGCTTTTCCGTATGATCAAGCACCGCGCCGCATTCCTCGCAGTATACAGTCTCTTCATAACCGCCGTCATGCTCAAGCGTCGCCTCGGTCTCGTTTGTCTTTACGGTCACGGGCGTATGCTCTCCGCATTCATAGAACGCCTCTATGAGAGTGCCGAGCGTGTCAAAATCGTACATGGGTCTGTAATCGATCACGCCTTCGCCGTCGGTGACGGTGGGGTCGAAGTTGACGACTGCGCCGAGATCGACGTCCGCGCCGCTTTCAACGGCGAATTTACTTGTGCTGGACGCGAAATAGAAATGAGAATCGGCAAGGTACTGTCTTATGACGGTGCAGGAGCCGCCGCCGCTCTGCTTACCGATAACGGCTATACCGTTTTCTCTCGCGAGCATCGGGAGAAGGTTTCCGCATGAGAACGAGTAACCGGACGTGAGCACCGCGAAGTTGAGGTCGTAAACGGTCTCCGCGTCGGCGTCGTCGAACTGACCGTCGCGGTTTACGTCGACCAGCACGGATTCCTCGACTATGTTGCCGGTAGAGGTGTTCAGTTCTCTCAGGCTCATGACGTTCGTCTTGGTCATGATCGCGATCATATAATCAAGCGCGGCAACGAGACCGCCGCCGTTCGTCGTCAGGTCGATCGCGAAATTCCTGACTCCGTTATCCACAGCCCAGTCGATCGAAGTCTTGAAGGAATCCACAACGTCGGTATCGAAGGAATCAAATATGAACAGCGCCGTAATGCCGTCGGAATAAAGAGCGGCAATGTTTTCCCATTCTTCGACCATCGCGTAATTTTCAAGGACTTCTTCACGCTGTGCGGAAACTTCCGTTCTGATATTCTGTTTTTCGTTCGAGGCGAGCACGCCCTCTCTTGCAAGAGATACCGCTCTGTCTTCCTTATCGGACAGTCTGTCGACAAAACCGGCCGTAAGCGGCGAATCCATGTAATAAAAGCTTTCGCTGAGCGGATCGGCAAAGAAAACAGTGTGACCGCCGTCGTTCAGAAGCGATTGCAGGCAGGTAAGACCGAACATATAATCGATCTTGTCCGTCGACAAAAGCAGCTCCTTGATCAGCCTCGTGTCGTCGCTGTATTCTTCAAGCGTTCTGTCAAAGCCCTTTTCGGCTATGCTGACGGCGCCCGGGGCGCTCGTGGGACAGCCGTAGAAATAGTCCATGGAAAAGCAAAGATCGTTGTAAACGAACCTCGCAAGCGCCTCGCTGCGCACCGTTGTGTTGTAAAGCGAGCTCTTATCGGCAAAGCCGTCCCTTGCCGCATCATCAAGAACGTGGCTGAAATAAAGTGCGCCGTCTATGTATTCGCCGTTGTTGTACGTTGACGCGAATATATGGCCGAGCACGGAAAGAGGCAGATATACTTTACCATCTATTTCTGTGATATCGATATCGTATTCGGACAGATCGATGACCAGCGCCTTTTTCGAGCCTATCAGCGTTTGGCCGTTATCTGCAAGGAAGTCAACGCTGATCGCCGAGTTATCGGAGTTGAGCTCCGTGCTCAGAAACGTTTCAAAATCGCTGAATCCGATTATGTCGTCTTCCGGATCGATGAGCATCATGCCGTTCTCGGTAGATACGGTATACATACCGTCGCCGGCATCGCTCTGCTCGAATTCCGCGTTATAGATTATCTCAAGATAATCGCAGGGATCGATGTAGGGGATCTCCGGCAGCTCGTCGTAAAATGCGAGTTTTATCGTTTTCGTGCTGTCGGGAGAGTACACGTACGCCGTAACGTCCCTCAACGTATACGGCTCGTCGAGCGCTCCGGCGACCGTCGCAAACGAGCCCGCAAGCAGGGCGGCGATCAGAAGAACGCTGATGATGGAAAATGATTTTTTCATAAATACCTCCGTATGTATTTTTACAGGTCAATTATATAAGACGGGCTAAAAGATGTCAAGATAATTTTTTAAAATTCTTTCGCATATTTTTATAAAATACGGTCATATTTTCACATATCCGTTATAATGCGTAGGCAAGCCCTCGCGGTACAAATGCGAATCGGATGAATGCATAAGTATCTTAGGCACGGTCATACCGCCGTTGTCGGGGAATTCCACGACCGTCATGCCCGTCGTGCAGATATCGAAATGCGTGCAGAAAGCCGGATAAGGGATATCGAGCAGACAGCTTAAAAACACGAGCCCGAAGCCCTGATGCGCAAAAAGCGCTATGCGTTTGCCGTTCGGCGATACGGCCTTGTACTTTCCCGTATAACGCTCGTGCTCGTAGCCTAGCCCGGCGAGAAACTCATCCGCCGCGTCGTATACGCGCAATATCCCTTTTTCATAGTTTTTCGCCTTGAATTCGGGATGATCGTACCATCTGTCGCCGAGGTCGCGTATCTGTTTGCTGTTGAAAAGCGCCGTCGTCCTTCTGTTGTAGAACAGCCACGTAACGCCGGGTTTTCCGTCCTCGCGCTCCGTCGTAAGCTCCGCCCACGTGTACGCCTCGTTTGCGAAATCGAGCAGCTTCGGCGTTAAATGAAGCAGCTCGCACGTCGGCTTTGCGGTGAGTATCGCGCGGTTCGACGTCGAAGCGTACACCTCGTCGAGCCCGTAGACCGCGAGCCTTTTAGCAAGCGCTTCCGCCTGTCTGTGTCCCAGCGGCGTCAAAGAATCCGGATCGTATATCGGATCGCCGTGGCGTATGAAATATAAAAGCATACCGTCGTCCTTTCGTTCGTTTATAAAGTTTCTTTTTTCGGTTATTTTATATCATCGCGCCGCATCGTTCAATGCTTTTATGTAAACTATTTTGTTTTTCCGAAATCAAACCGAAAACCGCCTTGCATATCCGGCGCGCGGCGGTCAGAGTGCAGACAAACTCCCTCAGTCAGCAAAGCTGACAGGGGCTGTCGCATTAAGAGGCAGCAAAAAAAGGAAGAAAACAGGCAAAAACCTTGAAAAAGGGGTTGCCTGTTTTCTGCTTTCATGGTATAATGTAAT
>CACZVC010000061.1 GCA_902784545.1 uncultured Ruminococcus sp.
TGATATTTACCCTTGAAACCAGAAATATCAAGTTTGATCCTGAAAAACTCCGCTAACCTGCGATCCTAAACATTCTGTTCCCTCAAAAAAATTCTTTTTTGAGGGCTTTTTCTCCACGCGCTCTTTCATTACATCAAAAATATTTCAACTTTTTTCATAAAAGGGCTTGACTTTTAATAGTTAGTCACCTCTTTGTTTTGATTTTATCATAAAAAAACCGCGCTGTAAAGATAAAATGATAAAAAATCCCGGATTTGCTTTAAAAAATATCAAAAAACCTCTTGACAAGGCGGAGATTTTGTGGTATGATGTCTCTACCTCTGCGGGAGGTTCTTTTTTCGTGCAGAAAAATACCGCCGTCGAGGGAGGTACAATCTTCGGCGCAGCGCCTGTACCATCTCCGTGGCGCTCGTCAAATCTAAACGGGAGGTGCCGTCAAAAATGAGAGACAAGATAACACTTGCCTGCACGGTCTGCAAGCAAAGGAACTATGACACCAAGAAAAACAAGAAAAACGACCCCGACAGACTTGAGATGAACAAATACTGCAGATTTTGCCGTAAGCACACTCTGCACAAGGAAACAAAGTAATTAACCGGAGGCTGTTATGGCGAACGAACTGAAAACTTCCGATAAAACGGAAGTAAAGGAAGTCCGGAAAAAAGAAAACCTGTGGAAACGCTTTGTTAAATTCCTCAAGGACTATAAAGGCGAATTCAAAAAGATCACGTGGCCGACGCCCAAACAGACGGCGAAGAACACGGGTATCGTTATCGCCGCCATGGTCGTTATCGGTCTGTTCGTAGTCCTGCTTGACCTGGCATTTTCACAGATCATCGGTCTGCTCGGAAAAATAGGAAGCTGACCGCATCCGGCAAACCGGGCGCCTGTTATGCGAGGGCGTACCCGGAACAATCCATTCGCATAAAGAAAGAGGCTTTCCTATGATGGATGATTACTCTCCCGAACCTAAATGGTATGTTGCGCATACCTATTCGGGCTATGAGAACAAAGTCATGGACGATATCAAAAAGATCGTGGAAAACAGAGGTCTGCAGGACGTCGTAACGGACGTGCGCATCCCCGTCGAGGTCACCGTGGAGATGGACGGCGACGTTGAAAAAAGACACGAGTCCAAGATATTCCCGAGCTACGTTCTCGTGAAAATGGTGATGAACGATTTTACATGGCACATTGTCAGGAACATCCGCGGCGTTACCGGCTTTGTCGGACCCGGATCGAAGCCCGTCGCTTTGACTGACAAGGAAGTCGCCGAGTGGGGACTCGAGCCGGAAGGCGAAGAGGCCGCACCGAAGGAGAAAAAGTCCGCTCTGGGCTTTGCCGTCGGCGATACCGTCAAGGTCAAGGAGGGCGTTATGTTCGGCGTCTCCGAGGTCAAGGTGCTTGAGATTTCGTCTGACGAGCGCACAGTCACCTGCTCCACGTTCATGTTCGGACGCGAAACGGTCATTGAGATCGACGCGGCGGACCTGTCACCCATTAAATAAGCCGCGCAGAAAAATCTGCAAACGCACCGATAAGCATTTGCCGCTTTTCGGATGCAGTCGTGGGAGGAAGATAAATTTTTCGTGTCTTCCGACAATAACCACATACGGAGGTAATAAACATGGCAAAGAAAATCGTAGCTTACGTCAAGCTCCAGTTACCCGCGGGCAAAGCGAACCCCGCGCCGCCTGTTGGTCCTGCTCTTTCTCCGCACGGAGTATCGAGCCCCAACTTCTGTAAAGAATTCAACGAGAGAACAAAGAACGATATCGGTCTTATCATCCCTGTCGTGATCACGATATATGCCGACCGTACGTTCACGTTCATCACCAAAACTCCGCCCGCGGCAGTTCTTATAAAGAAAGCCTGCGGTATCGAGTCCGGCTCCGCCGTCCCGAACAAGACGAAGGTCGCCACAATCACCAAGGAACAGGTCAGAAAGATCGCGGAAACAAAAATGCCCGACCTTAACGCCGGTTCCATAGAGACAGCCATGAGTATGGTCGCCGGAACAGCCCGCAGCATGGGCGTTACGGTAGTTGACTGAGAGGAGGCGGAAACGATATGTTCAGAGGTAAGAAATACAAGGACAGCGCTAAACTCGTTGACCGCACAAAGCTTTATGATGAAAAAGAGGCTTTTGATATCCTCGTTCAGACTGCAAAAGCAAAATTCGATGAGACCGTAGAGGCTCACATCCGTCTCGGCGTTGACTCACGTCACGCGGACCAGCAGGTCAGAGGCGCCATCGTTCTTCCGAACGGCACGGGCAAAACAGTCCGCACGCTCGTTTTCACGAAGGGCGATAAGGTAGACGCCGCTCTGGCAGCCGGCGCCGATTACGTAGGCGCCGAGGATTACGTTACGAAGATAACCAAGGAAAACTGGTTTGAATTCGACGTAGTCATCGCTTCCCCCGATATGATGGGCGTTATAGGCCGTTTAGGTAAGGTCTTGGGTCCTAAAGGACTTATGCCAAACCCGAAGGCCGGCACCGTCACTCCCGACGTTGCTCGCGCCGTCAAGGAAGCAAAAGCCGGTAAGATCGAATACCGTCTTGACAAGACCAACATCATCCACTGCCCGATAGGCAAGTCCTCGTTCGGCTCGGAAAAACTGATGGAAAACTTTGACGCTCTTATCGGAGCGATAATCAAGGCGAAACCGGCGGCCGCAAAAGGTCAGTACCTCAAGAGCGTGTGCGTAGCCACAACAATGGGCCCCGGCATCAAGCTCAACGGCACCAAATTAGGCGGCTGATAATAAAGCTGATAAAAAAGCTCTTTATGATTTTCATAGAGAGCTTTTTTCATATTCCGTTATAGTCATTTGCTGCGGCGCAAAGCGGATCGATATGGAATTATATGAATATAAGCGCGCGGCGCGGTGGGGGGGGACGCCCGCGCGCGCGGCTTGCGCCGCAAAAGAACGTATAAAACGCGTAAAATAAATCGAAACGTTTTGTCCCGCACAATTCGCCGGCTCTGCCGGCTCCTTATTTACCATCTGAATTTTGTAAGCTGGCCGTCCTCGCGCAGTCCTTCAAAATCGCGCTGACGGAGGACCTCGTAGACCGCGACGGCGACGGAGTTTGAGAGGTTGAGGGAACGGAGCGTGTCGCGCATCGGTATGCGGACGCATTTTTCCGGGTTGTCGTACAAAAGCTCCTCGGGCAGTCCCTTCGTTTCCTTGCCGAATACGATGAAAACGCGCTTCGGATATACGACGTCGGTATACGCCTGTTTCGCCTTTGTGGTGTAGAAAAACATCGTTTCATTTTTGTTTCTTTCGAGAAAATCGGCGAGACCGTCGTAATACGTTATATCGAGTTTATCCCAGTAGTCGAGCCCGGCGCGCTTCAGCTTTCTGTCGTCTATCTCGAATCCGAGCGGCTTGACAAGATGCAGGGAAGCGCCGACGGCGGCGCACGTCCTCGCTATATTTCCCGTGTTCTGCGGGATTTCCGGCTCCACGAGCGCAATATTTATATCCATATTTATACATCCTTATGAAAATTTACAAAATACGGTTTTATTCGATACCGTACTTTTTGTATAATAACATAGAATGGACAGATATTAAACGCACATTTTTTAATAATTATAACCGGAGAAGTAAAAAATGGGACTTTTAACTAAAATATTCGGCACATACAGCGAAAAGCAGGTCAAGAAGATAATACCTCTCGTCGACAGGATCGAGGCGTTATCCGACGAGTATAAGAAAAAGACGGACGCGGAGCTTGCCGCCATGACAGACGTTTTCAAAAAACGTCTCGCAAACGGCGAAACGACAGACGACATTCTGCCCGAGGCGTTCGCCACCGTGCGCGAGGCGGCGGACAGAGTGCTCGGCAAGCGTCCGTTCCGCGTACAGCTTATGGGCGGCATAATCCTGCATCAGGGGCGTATCGCCGAGATGAAGACGGGTGAAGGCAAAACGCTCGTCGCCACTATGCCGGCGTACCTTAACGCCCTGACCGGCAACGGCGTGCATATCGTCACCGTCAACGACTACCTTGCCACGCGCGACAGCGAGGAGATGGGGCGTATCTACAACTTTTTAGGTCTTTCCTGCGGTCTTATCGTATCGAACGAGCGCGACAGCAGCGTTAAGCGCGCCGCGTACGCCGCCGATATAACGTACGGCACGAACAACGAGTTCGGCTTCGACTATCTGCGCGACAACATGGTTACGTATAAGGACAGGATGGTCCAGCGCGGCCACGCCTACGCGATAGTCGACGAGGTGGACTCCATACTGATAGACGAGGCGAGGACGCCGCTCATCATATCCGGTCCCGGCGACAAGCCGACCGATCTTTACGACAGAGCCGAAGCGTTCGTCAAGGGTCTGCGTATGTATAAAATGAAGGAGATAGACTCCAAGGAGGATATGGATTCCTCGTCTATTTCCGAGGAATACGACTATATAGTCGATGAAAAGGCGAAAACGTCCGTGCTTACAAAGCGCGGCATCGAGCGCGCGGAAAAGTATTTCAATCTTGAAAACTACGGCGCGCCGGAAAACGCGGAGATAGCGCACCACATAAATCAGGCGATAAAAGCTCACGGAAATATGCATCTTGACGAGGACTACGTCGTAAAGGACGGCGAGGTCATAATCGTCGACGCATTTACCGGACGTCTTATGTACGGCCGCCGCTATAACGAGGGCCTGCATCAGGCTATCGAGGCGAAGGAGGGCGTCAAGATAGAAAAAGAATCGAAAACGCTCGCCACGATAACTTTCCAGAACTATTTCCGTCTTTATAAGAAATTAGCCGGTATGACCGGTACGGCGCTCACCGAGGACGAGGAATTCCGCGAGATATACAACCTCGACGTCGTTGAGATACCGACGAACAAGCCGATGATAAGGATAGACCGCGAGGACGTCGTTTTCAAGACCGCGGATTCAAAGCTCGACGCGATAGTTGAGCAGATAAAGGAATGTCACGCCAAGGATCAGCCGGTGCTTGTCGGTACGATAACGATAGACAAGTCGGAAATGTTGTCGAAGCGCCTTAAAAAAGAGGGCATACAGCACGTTGTTCTGAACGCCAAGTACCACGAAAAAGAGGCTGAGATAGTCGCTCAGGCGGGCTGTCCCGGCGCGGTCACGATCTCCACGAACATGGCGGGCCGCGGTACCGACATAATGCTCGGCGGCAACCCCGAATGGCTTGCAAAAGCCGAAATGCGCAAAATGGGCTATGAGGAAGCCGTTATCGCGCAGGCGACCGGAACGTCGCAGTCCGTCGACGACACGGTGCTTGAAGCGCGCGAGGTGTTCAGAGGGCTTTATCAGAAGCACAGAGAAGAGATAATACCGGCATACGAAAAGGTCAAGGCGGCGGGCGGTCTGTTCATTTTAGGTACGGAGCGCCACGAGTCGAGACGTATAGACAACCAGCTCCGCGGCCGTTCCGGACGTCAGGGCGACCCCGGCGAATCGAGATTCTATATCTCGTTCGAGGACGACCTTATGCGTCTGTTCGGCTCCGAGGACAGGATGAAGCGCGCGGTGGCGCTTACGCCGGACGGCGTGCCGATAGAGGCGAAAATACTGACGAGCGTTATAGAAAACGCGCAGAAGCGTCTTGAATCCATAAACTTTGAACGCAGAAAGAACGTTCTGATGTTCGACGACGTTATGAATCAGCAGAGGCAGAAGATCTACGAGCAGAGAAACGAGATCCTGAACGACGGCGATATGCGCGAAAAGATAATGGATATGATCGAGCAGACCGTCGAGGACGCGGCGGCGAGATGCACGGCGTCCGACGATCCTTCCGAATGGGGCTTCGACGAGCTTCACAGCAAATACCGCGGCATAATTTTGTCCGACGACGATTTCAGATACACGCCCGAGGAGCTCAAGCACGTCAAGCGCGACGATATAGTTGAAGAGATGAAAAAGCGCGCAATGGCGCGTTACGCCGAGCAGGAGGAGATCTTCGGCGATCAGATGCGCGAGATAGAGCGCGTTATACTTCTTACGACGCTCGATTCGCTGTGGATGGATCACATCGACGCGATGGACGACGTGCGCGACGGCATAGGCTTGCAGTCCTACGCGCAGAGAAACCCCGTGACCGAGTTCAAGATAGCCGCGAGCGACGCGTTTGACGAAATGATAGAGGACATACGCGAAAACACCGTGCGCCGCATCCTGTCCGTCAGACCGAGGATGCAGATAAAGCGCACCGAGGAGCGCGAAATGACGGCAGGAGCGCCGGATAAGACCGTAAAGAAAAAGCCGATAGTCAAAAAGGCGAAGGTCGGACCGAACGATCCCTGCCCCTGCGGCTCCGGCTTGAAATACAAGAAATGCTGCGGCAGACCTGGCGCCGGCGGTAACTGATATGGGCTTCGGAATTATATTCACAGGTTATCTTTTCACCATATTTGACCTGGGCTTCATAGTAAATGAAGCCCTTCTGGTGTTTGTGTGCAAAATTTTATGCGTTATAGGCTACACCGTGCTTATATTCGGCCTGCGCAAATTCGCCGTATATTCAAAATACGCAAAATATTCTTTGTATTTTGCGGCGGCGCTTGACGCCGCAATGATATTTGACGCGGTGATACAGGGCCTGTGGTCGTTCGGCGTTATGGAAACCGGCGTAATGACCGGTATAAGGACGTATTCGTTTACCGTATACGCCGTACTGTTTGCGTTCGTTCACGTGCTTCTTATGTTTGCGGTGTTCGATATGGGACGGCAGACCGAATGTGAAAAGGTGAGAAAAAACGGCATACGCTCCGTCGCCGCCACCGCGGCGTACAGTCTGGCGCACGTCGTCGGTTCGCTTCCGATAGCTCTCGGAAACGCGTTCGACGTCATAAGATATGCATTGTTTATCGCCGTTATCATAATAAACTCGGTAACGCTTTACTCCGCGTACAGATATATCTGCCTTGATACCGAGCTTGAGGCTGAACGGAACGAGGCGCTTAAAGAAAGGACGTTCAGGGGGGATAAAAAACGGTAATGGAACCCGACGGTATAATCCTTATTGACAAGCCGCAGGGCATAACTTCGTTTGACGTTGTGTTCCGCCTGCGGCGCCTTTTGCGTACAAAAAAAACAGGTCACACCGGCACGCTCGACCCCGACGCGTCCGGGCTTCTTGTCGTTCTCGTCGGGCGCGCGGCGAAGGCAGCCGAATACATAACCTCCGATGAAAAAACGTACGAGGCTGTCCTGCGGCTCGGCATAGCCACGGACACGCAGGATCTTTGCGGCGAGATAATATCAAAAAGCGACGATATACCGGACGAGGACGCGGTTTTGAACGCCGTAAAATCGTTTGAGGGCTCGTATGACCAGATCCCGCCGATGTATTCGGCTCTCAAACGCGACGGGCGCAAGCTCGTCGACCTCGCGCGGCGCGGCGTCACCGTCGAGCGTGAGCCGAGGGAGGTTTTCATACGCGGGATAGAAGCGGAGAGGATAAACGGCACGGACTACCGTCTGACCGTCTCCTGTTCAAAAGGCACGTATATAAGAACGCTGTGCGACGATATAGGAAAAAAGCTCGGCTGCGGCGGCTGTACCGCGTATCTGCGGCGCATAAAAAGCGGCTGCTACGACGTTAAAGACGCCGTTACGCTCGATCACTGCGCTGAGCTCGGATATGAAAAGCTCTGCGATATGCTTATACCGACGGAAACGCTGTTTTCCGGGCTTCCCGTCGTTGTACTTAACGGCTTTTTCCTTAAACTCTGCAAAAGCGGCGGCGAGATATATCAGAAAAAGATAAAAACGGATTTTGATTTGGGGCAGAGGGTAAGGCTTTACGATGAAGACGGCTTTTTCGCCCTCGGCGAGGTGCGCGATTTTGACGAAGGCACGGCGATAAAAAGCGTCAAGGTGTTCAGGCTATGAAGATAATAAAGGATCTATTCCGCGGGATAGGAGAATATAAGGCTCTGCTTGACGCGCGGAGCGAGATGATAAGATACGAAAGGATAAGACCCGTTCTTGCGACGGGTCTGTCCGACGGCGCGAAATACGCCTTCTGCGCGTGCCTTTGCGAGGATACAGGCAAAGAAAAAAAGTCGCCCTCGCTCATTATCTGCGGCGACGAAAAAGAAAGCATGAAAATGTACGCCGCCCTGACGGAGCTCGGCTTGAAGTGCCTTATATACCCGGAGCGCGATTTTTCCTTCAACAACATTGCCTGCTCGCACGAATACGAGCAGGAGCGCATAGGAGTGCTTACCGCGGTGCTCGACAGGACCGCGGACTGCGTTATCGCCGCGCCGTCCGCGGCTCTGCAATACACGATGCCGGTCGCGGTGCTTAAAAAATATAAAAGGAAATATGCGGTCGACGATACGGCTGATCTTACCGAGCTTTCGGAATTTCTCGTTTCCTGCGGCTATACGCGCGTTACGAGCGTCGACGGCGTCGGGCAGTTTTCCGTGCGCGGCGGCATTATAGACGTTTACCCGCCCGGCTCGCCCGAGCCGTACAGAGCCGAGCTTTTCGGCGATATGATAGACAGCATAGGCGAATTCGATATTATAACGCAGAGAAGGACGGAAAACGCGCCCTCGTTTTCGCTTTACCCCGTGCGCGAGGTCCTGCCCGATAAGGACAGCGTCGAAAAGATAAAAACGCTGATCCGCGCTCAGCTTAAAAAGGCGCAGCGCGACGACGTCAGAAAAATGCTTTTGTCGGAGCTCGATTCGCTTGACAGCGCGGCTATACCCGACTTTGCGGATAAATACATAAACGTCGTATATCCCGAAAAGCAGACGCTTCTCGATTATTTTGACGACGCGCTCGTTATATGCGACTCGCCGAACGCCATAGCGGACAGGATAAAGGGCTCCGATAAAGCCGACGAGCTGACCGCCGCTCTTATGGTCGAGCACGCGCAGATAAACGGAAAATACGCGGAATACAGGGCCGCGCCGGCAGTCTTCGACGTGTTCGCCGAAAAACGCGCGGCGGTGTATATGGATAATTTCGCCTCCGGCGGAGTGAGATACGGCGGCGTATTTTCGTTCCGCACCTCGTCGCCGCTATCTTATAACGACAGCTTCGAGCTTTTGCGCGACGATCTGCAAAGATATATAAGCGGCAAATGGGGCGTTTTGCTTCTGTGCGAAAACGAGGCGGTCGCGCGTTCGTATTCCGATATGCTGTACGAGACCGGGACGGTCGCGCCGTATATCAGCGCGGAAAAAGATCTCGACGTAAGCTCCGTTTACGCAGATCCGCATATATTATACCCCTGCGGCGCGGCGGGCTTCGTTTCCGAACAGTCGCGCTTCGCCGTAATATCGCTTTGTCAGAACAGAAGTCTTTACGGCAGAGCGATGATAAAACGCCGCGGCGCGAAAAAGAAACAGGTCTCCGCCAAGGAAAGGATATTATCATACGCGGACCTTCAGCCCGGCGACTACGTAGTGCACGACACGCACGGCATAGGCGTTTTCGTCGGCGTCAAAACGCTCGACGGCTACGACGGCTGCCGCCGCGACTTTCTTCATATAAAATACGCCGAAAACGGCGTTTTGTACGTACCGTGCGACAGGCTCGATTCAATATCGAAATATATCGGCGCCGGCTCGCAGGACGGCACGGTAAAGCTGAGCAAAATGGGCTCGGCGGACTGGACGCGGGCAAAGGCGCGCGCAAAGGCGGCGGCGAAGGAGATGGCGGCGGAGCTGATATCGCTTTACGCAAGGCGGCTCCGCAGACCGGGCATCGCGTTTTCCGAGGACGATGATCTTCAGGCGCAGTTCGAGGCGTCGTTTGAATACGAGGAAACGGACGGACAGCTTGAAGCCTCAAACGATATAAAACGCGATATGACCGCGCCGCATCCCATGGACAGACTGCTCTGCGGCGACGTCGGCTTCGGCAAGACGGAGGTCGCGCTCCGCGCCGCGTTCAAGGCGGCGGCGGACGGATATCAGGTCGCCGTGCTCGTACCGACGACGATACTCGCTTTACAGCATTATCAGACGATAACCTCGCGTATGCGAGGCTTTGCCGTGTCCGTCGATATGCTTTCGCGTTTCAGGACGGGCAAACAGCAGGCGGAAACGTTAAGGCGGCTCAAACGCGGCGACGTGGATATAATCGTCGGCACGCACCGCCTTTTGTCGGACGACGTGGAATTCAAAAAGCTGGGACTGATAATCGTGGACGAGGAACAGCGCTTCGGCGTCGCGCATAAGGAAAAGCTGAAAAAGATCAGCGAAAACGCGGACGTGCTGACGCTCACCGCCACGCCTATACCGCGCACGCTGAATATGGCGGTATCCGGCATCAGGGATATGAGCATACTTGACGAGGCGCCGATGGACCGTCTGCCGCCGCAGACGTACGTTCTCGAATACGACGATATGATAATATCCGACGCGATAAAAAAAGAGCTCCGCCGCGGCGGGCAGGTATTTTACCTTTACAACAACACGGAGACGATAGAGCACCGCGCCGCGAAAATAAGGGAGATGTGTCCGGACGCAGTCGTTGTCGCGGCGCACGGAAAAATGGATAAGGAGGAGCTTTCGGATATCTGGCGCGACGTTATAGAGGGCAGGATAGACGTGCTCGTCTGCACTACGATAATCGAGACCGGCGTCGACGTGCCGAACGCAAACACGCTGATAATCGAGGACGCGGACAGGCTCGGCTTGTCTCAGCTTCATCAGATAAGGGGCAGGATAGGCAGAAGCAACCGCCGCTCCTACGCGTATTTCACGTACAGACCGTACAAATCGTTATCCGAAATCGCCGAAAAACGGCTGTCCGCGATACGCGAATACACGGAATTCGGCTCGGGCTTCAAAATAGCTCTGCGCGACCTTGAAATAAGAGGCGCGGGCGATATATTGGGCGCGGAACAGCACGGACATATAGACACGGTCGGATACGATATGTATATAAAGCTTCTGAACGAAGCCGTGCTTGAGGAAAAGGGCGCCGTTATGAAGCCGGTAAGGGAATGCACTGTAAATGTCCAGTATTCGGCTTATATCCCGAAAAGCTATATAAGATCCGACAACCTGCGTATAGAGATGTATAAAAAGATATCGCATATCGCAAACCCCGCCGATCTTGACGACGTTGCGGACGAGCTGCTCGACCGCTTCGGCGAATTCCCGGTCCTGGTCGACAATCTGATATATATTTCGCTTCTGCGGGCGCTCGGTTCGTCGCTTGACGTGCAGAGGATCGACGAGCGCGACGGGAAAATAGTTTTGACCCCGTACGAATTCGACGCGGAAAAATGGGTAAAAATAACCTCCGCCTCAAACGGCAGGCTTATGATATATCCCGGCAAAACGCCGACTTTGACGTTCCGGAAAAAGCAAAAGGAAAACGCCTTACACGTCCTCTGCGACATCCTGTCAAAGAATGAGGACGAATGAAACGTCGCTTGCAGGGAAGGGCATCGCCCTCCCGCAAATTACCGCTGCACGATAAACGAAGCCGTTTGTAGGGGAGGGGTCTGCCCTCCCGCGGCAAAAAAAAGAAAAAAGAATAAATAAAAAAGAATAAAGAATAAAAATCGGAATATTTGTAGGGGAGGGCATTGCCCTCCCGTTCCATTCATCGCGAAGCGTGGTATATCGTCAAAAAGCGATATGTCCTCCGGACGCGATATGCCTTTCAGGCGCGATATGTCTTCGACACGATATGCCCTGCGGGGCGTGAGGAGAAACTGCGGTTAAGAATAATGAAATCAATAAACTATATAAAACAACCGCGCCGCGTTTCGCGGCGCACGATTTGTCGGCTCTGCCGACTCCTTAATGTGCCGTAAGGCACATATCATG
This sequence comes from uncultured Ruminococcus sp., assembly GCA_902784545.1. Lineage (GTDB taxonomy): Bacteria > Bacillota > Clostridia > Oscillospirales > CAG-272 > UBA1248. The sequence continues at coordinate 11,814 of CACZVC010000061.1, forward strand.
CGCGAAGCGTATATCACAACAGGCTTGCCTGTTATATCACATTTGCG
>CACZVC010000062.1 GCA_902784545.1 uncultured Ruminococcus sp.
CGCAAAGCGTCATGAATTGACGGTCGTACCGTCATGAATTGATTTGCATTAAAGACGCAAATCATTAAGGCTGCCGCAAATGCGACAGCCCCTTTTCGTATTCAGCCGGTATAATGAAGACGTTCGCTTCGCTCACTGATGAAGCGAAGCCGCCCCCGTTCTTTATCAGCTCCGCAGGAGCGTCTTCACTTCTTCATCAGCCCGCTTGCGGGCGTCTTCATTTTCGGCGCGGTATGGAAATTGAAAAACTTCCTTATCACGCCGCGCCGAAACGGTCCCGGTATTCTTTTATATCACGTCGATATCCACGCAGTACAGATAATCGGTCGTTTCGTATTCTCCGTCGTGCTTTTCGCCGTAAACGCGGAAGCCGACGTTCAAACGGTAAACGCCCTTTTCCGCACCGTCAAGAAAGCTTTTTACGTTATCAAGACCGCTTACGTATCCGTTTTCGCCGGTTATGTAAACGCCCGTCAGCTTTACGTTTTCGCCGTCCGCGTAATCAAGATCAAGAACGCCTTCGTATTTTACGCTTAATATCCTTGATTCGAAATCGTCCGGTATGACCGCCTCGAATTCCGCCCAGCCTCCGTTTACGTACTGCGAGCCGCCGGTAACTACGCCGTACGGATACATATATTCGCCGCCGTTTTTTACGGCGAACATCGCGGGACCGTTAGGCTCGGGATAATACACCGTGAAAATATATTGATCCTGCAACCCGTCGACCGTCGTTATCACGGATACGACCGCGCTTTTGCATTCGCCGTCACGGTAAAGCGAATGTATCTTTTCGCAGAGCTTTTTCATCGTCGGAAATTCTATCGCTTCGCCCGCCATGTTGTTATCCGCGTCGCGCGGCTCGATCCACGCCCGGTACAGATATTTATTATCAATGAGCTTCATATCGAAACCGCGGTTGTATATCACGGGATCGAAAGGACGGATATTATCGTAGTCAGGCGTTTTTATCTCGCCCGTTCTCATATCGGTCCTCGCGCTGTACGGTACAAGCTCGTAATCCGAGCTGACGTCGGTTTTTAACAGAAGCACGCTTGCCAATTCCTCACCGTAATGAGGCTCATCCGTGCCGTTTCGCGGATATATTATCCCTACACGATAAACTTCTTCGTATACGCCGTTTTCGGCTGTCAGGATGACCATGATCTGTCCGAATTTATCCGCGCCCGATCTGATATATTCGTTCAGATCGCTCAGTTTGTAGAAGTAGTAACCGTAACCGGCGGGACCCTCGCCGCCGAAATCGACGGACGCCGTGACCTTTACGCCGTCCGCGGCGGCGAAAACAAGACCTTCGCCGTCACGGTATTCAACCGTCCGCGTCGCTTTTGGTTCAATCGTCTCGCCTGTCGACAGCAGTTTACGGGAGTAAAACGCGATAAACTGATCCTTTCCGGTCGCCGGGTTTATCAGGCTTACCGTCCGTGATACGTCGTGTATCCAGTCGTCTGCCGCCGGGCCGGTCACGTCGTCGGTGTTCACGGAGTCGACAAGCCACAGGGCGAATTCACATTCGTAATAATACGTCGTACGCGCGCCGCCGTCTCCTGAGATTGCCTCGAATTCCGCCGTTACGCTTATCTCCTTCGCCTTATCCGACAGCTCCCTGACCGCCTCTTTGAGCTGATCGACAGTGTATACGTCGCCGTAAAACAAACCGCCAAAGCTGTCGTCAGTGTAGTACGAAACGTGCATCACGCCGAGTATCACGTCCTCGCTGTTTTCATAGCTTATCTCAAAGGAGCCCGCCTCGCTTCTCACGACCGCGGTCTCCGGCATAAGACCGCTCGGGAGAAGGTATATCGGCTCCCTCGCCTCTATCATCTCACCGTAAGGCGTCTTTATCCGTTTCAGCTTGACGGGAACGCCCATTATTTCGGTCGCGCCCTTTATTTTAAGATTTACCGGCGCTCCCGGGTCGTACTCGTCGGGTATCGCGTCGACATTTATATCGTACGTCTCGTACGACCACTGGGAAATATTCACCGCGTACCGGCACGGATATTCCGCGCCGTTGTTATCGTACCGCATTATGGTCGCAACGAGCAGATACGACGAGTGCTTTCTTTGATTGAGCGCCTGCGAAATATAAAGCGCGTCGCCCTCGCACATCTTTTTAAGACTGTCGTCGTACAGCGTCAGAACGCTGTACTGATAAAACTCAATACAATCGTTATCGGTTTCGGAAGCGGTAACGTCAAGATCTGTGTCGTATTCGAGCGTCGGCGCCTCGGCGCGCACGGAGGCGGTCGGCGCCGTATTGTCAGATCCGGCTCCTATAAATTTCGCGGTCACGATTTTTCCGTTCGAGATAACGCGGACTTCCATGCCGCCGCCGTCCGGATGATCGGGCTTCACGTATTCGCCGGCGGCTTTGAGCGCGCCGTCCTCAAATTCAAGGCGGTAGGTTATATAACGCGTCGCCTCCGGCACAGCGCTTTCACTGTCAATTCTTACGACGAGAAGCGGAGTCGTGCGGTCGTCGGACAGATCGAGGCTCATATATCGAGGCTCCGACGGATCCGCGTTTTCCGTGACCGCCGAAATATCAGCCTCCGATACGGCAAACCGTTCTTTAACGTCGGCGCACATCAGCCTCTGTTCACCGTCTTTGCGGGTGATATATACGAATTTGTCGTGTATCTGTCCCATGTTGCTTATATAAAGCGCGTTGTTCGGCTGACCCGCGCCGCATACTATCGTAAATAACGGCTCGTTCTGCGCCGTGCCGGCGTAAACGCCGTATACGGGATCGCCGCCGTCCGCTTTTTCGGATCTTATCGTAAAATCACCGCCGGCGAAAAACTGCTTTGGATCCGCCGTGGGAACGTATGATCCTTCCGTTTTGTTAAGGTCGATCTTGAATATAAGTTTATCGTTTTCATTGCCGGACGGCTGCTCGTCTTCGGGACCGTTTCCCGGAAGGACGTCCGACGGCTGCGAAGGACCCTGGATCTCCGAGCCGCGCTTTTCAAGATATTTGAGCGCGCCGAACGTTCCCGCGCCGACAATTACCGCCGTAAGCACCGCGCCGACAGCCTGTAAAGCCGGACTGCGGAAAAAACCGCCGCTCTTTTCCTTTTTTTTCTTTTTTTCCTTAATTTCAAAATTTATGAATCCGGGATCGTATATATCGGATTTTACGCCGGAAAAGCGTTTTTGCAAAAGCTCCTCCGTGCTGCTCAGATCTTCTTTCCTCATTATTTTATCCCCTCCGTGTTTTTGAGCTTCTTCAAAGCCCGGTAGTATTTTGTCTTGACGGTGGATAACGGCAGTCCCATACCGTGCGCTATCTCCTCGAGCTGATATTCGTAAACGAAGCGCAATATCAGTATCTGCCTCGTCGTACCGTCAAGTCCGCATTTGCTTATGATATCAAAAAATTCGATATTGCCGGGATCGGCGTATGACGTAAAACTCTCCGAAAGCTCTTTCAAATCGGCGTACTGCCGGTTTTTGTCGTACATATCCTTCGACACGTTGTAAAGTATTTTGACGAGCCACGCGTCGAAGCGGCTTTCATCCTTCAGGCGGCTCAGATTTTCCCACGCCGTCGCAACGGCCTCGGATACGGCGTCCTTTGCGTCCTCCGCGCTGCGCACCACGGAAAACGCCATAAGATACAATTCCTTTCGTTTGCTCTGCACCCGGAAGGAAAAATCTTCTTTTGTCATCGCCTTACCTCCTTTCCGCCTCGTTTGATATATAAGACTCAAAAACGGGAATAAAAGTTTCAACATTTTTTATTTTAGCGGAAAATTTTTTATTTGTCAAGACGTTTGATAAAACCGAAGGATATGAAATAACGGTTTTTATTCTTTCTTATTTTTTCTTTATTCTTTATTCTTTAATGCTTAATGCCTCGGGAGGGCTGACCCCTCCCCTACAAATTTAATGCCTCGGGAGGGCTGACCCCTCCCCTACAAGCGGCTTCGTTCATTGTGCGGTGAAAATTCGCGGGAGGGCTGACCCCTCCCCTACAAGCGGCTTCGTTCATTGTGCGGCGAAAATTTGCGGGAGGGCTGACCCCTCCCCTAAAAAAACGGCGGTACGTTTTCTTGACAAACGCGGAAAAATATTGTATAATATTTTTGTAAATTCAAAAAATTCATGCAACTTTTTGCCTTTCTTTTGCACCTTGATATATGAAAGACAAACAGGAGCGTATTTATGACACGGGAATCGGATATGGAAATCAAAAAAGACATCTCAAAAGACGAGTTCGCCGCCGCGGTATCGGTAAATGAGCGAAAGCTTTATTTCGCCGCTCTGACGATAACCGCCAATACGGAGGACGCGCGCGACGCGGTCGCCGACGCTCTCGCTTACGCGTGGGAGCACAGAGCCGAACTGCGGGATGCGGAAAAGCTTGACGCGTGGCTTTTGCGCATAACCTACAGTCAGGCTAAAATGATAAAGCGCAAAAGCCGTGCGTACGCGGACGTTTACGAGCTTGCCGACGCTTTCAGCTATGAGGCGGACACGTCTGCTCTCGAATTTTTCGACATCCTGACCCGTGCGAAGCTCGACGACGAAACAAGGCGCATACTCACGCTCCGTTTTCTTTACGGTTACACGCTGCCCGAGATAGCGGAAATGACGGGTAAAAAAATCAATACCGTCAAATCAAAATATTTCCGGGCTCTGAAAAAAATGGCTTTAATGAAAGGTTTGTTATAAGGTGCGGTTATGAAAAAGAATTACAATATCGAAGAGATAGAAAGATGGGCGCAAAAAGGTTTTTCAGACGCCGAAAAGCATCTGAGATATGAGGCGAAGCGCGTACCGTATGCCGGTGCGGAAAAAGCGGCCGCCGCCCGCGCGAAAGAGAGGGGAGGGGCGCGTTTTTCCCCGGCTTTGAAAATAGCCGGCGCGTTTCTCGCGCTCGTGCTGACCGGCGGCGCAATGTTCGGCGGTCTTAAATTCCTTGAATACAAAGGGGCGCAAAATCTTGCGGAGCAGGGCTCCGGCACACCGGGAACGTCGCAGGACTCCGACACACCGGGAACGTCGCAGGGCGAAAAAACACCGGGAGCGGACAACAACATATCGAACGCGGATGAAGCGCCGGCTGTCGAACCCGTTGAATACGATCCGAACGATGAACACGGCGCAAAATTCGTATACGTTAATTCCGGCGATAAAGTGTATCAGCCGTTTGTTTGCTCCGAATCGCTGATGGCGGTCATAAGATACAAGCCGCCTGAGTTTGCGTACAGCGGCAAGCTGGATATCGTAAACAACGTCAAGGACAGAGACTGGACGCTATTAAGAGCAAATATATCGTTTCCCGGGATAGAGTCTTATGACAGGACGTTTGACGGTATGGATATAAATCAGATATGCGATTACATTGATGATTATAGCCGTGAGTGGTACAGGGTATATCTTAAGGTCACCTGGGACGATCCGGACGACGAGAACGCCGTGATATACTACGTGGATTTCGTTATCAAAAGAGCAGCCGCAAACGATAAATTTGAAAACGTTGTTAAGTTTGATATAGATTACACGGATTACGGTGTGCCGCAGGTGAGCGAATTGCCGTCAGACGTTACGCACATAAGAATTTTCGGCAAATTAAAATGTGAGGCGGCGGAAGCTCTCGGTTACAGCGTCTGTATGTATGACGCGGCGCCGGTTGAAGTCAGTATGTCATATCTGACCCCGTGTATTTTGGATAACAACGGCGAGATAATGTTTGATTTTCAGCAAAGCTCTGACGTCTGGTACGCGGGGAAGACGCCGACGGGTCATCCTACGTTCTTCTACGTAAAACGCCACGCGCTCACGAGCAACGGCTGGACTTACGCCGATCTTTACGCTTACGATACGGTGAATAAAGAAGAAACTCTTGTAATATCCGTCGGACCGGAAGGACTTCATTCACAATCCAATTTAAGAGTATTCGGCGATATTTCGTATAATGAAGAGACAAAAGACCTGAATATCGGTTTTTACGAAGATAAAACGAATATATATAACCCGATAGATAAGGCGACGTGGTCCGAGCCGTTTGCAACGCAGCCGATAAAGTGGAACGGCGAAAAATACGTCGTGGAAGGCATAGACGCGATGCGCTTTTCGGAAAAGTTCGCAAACGCCAATAAAACGGAAGAAGAGATAAAGAGAGAACAGCTCAAAGCAAAAACGGAAGAGGAAGCGGCCGGCAGGCTTTACGTCACCGCAAGCGGTACGAAATATTATCCCGCACTTACACGCGCGGAAATATTTGCGGATAACAACGTATATCAGTTCGAGTATGATAACGTTTTACCGGTAATAGAGTACGCCGAGCCGTTTGAAGTGTCGAATGAAATACGCACGACGTGGGAAACAGAGATATCTATAGATAAAATCGGATTTACAGATACCGAGGACCTCGTTAAATATCTGCACGGGTATAACAAGGGCTATACAGAGGACGTGTATACAAACGTCGTAATAAATATCAGATGGGGCGAGGAAGAAGACTCTTATATGTACGGGTTTACGCTTCATATAAAAGCCGAAGACAACTACGCGAAATTCACCGTTGCGGCCGGTAAAAACGCGATAGCTCCGTATGAATATAAGGAATATGACAAGGTTGAAGTAAACGAAGTAAACGTAACGGTAAATCCCGCGCCGGACGTCATCCCGGTGATAGACGTATACGCACTGGGCGAATATGAAACTATCAAATATTCGTACGACACGGAAGCGGTCACCCACGTTGAAACAAGGATGGGCGCTTACGGCGGCGGAACTGTGTTATACAGCTCCCCGGGCAGTATTTTGGCAGACGCAAGAAGTATGCTGAGGATCCCCGGAGCATCAAACGTCTTATACGTTGAATCGGTATTCCAAAAGAAAGACGGATCCGGAAAATATATATCTTATATCTTTGCCGTATCCGGCGGAGAACCCGCGTGTTATCCGTTTTCAAGCGACGGCGACGGCGCGGCGCGCTTCACGGTATCTGACGATAACAACACATACGCGCCGAGGGCAAAGTATTTCTACTGCTCCGACAGAAGCGTTATAGAAAACAGCCGCTTTACGGAATTGAATCTGCCGTATTACAATGTGCCGACGGTCGTACTCACAGGCAGCCTTGAATTCAAAATGAAAGACGGTTATCGTATAAGCAAGGTAATTGCGTTTAAAGATACAAAAGAGACAGAACAGAAGATCTATCACGGTATTGAAGGACTGCATTTGTCAACGTGGCTGTCAAAGCAGCCGTGGGGCGAATTCTACGCCGCGGTCATAGTGGATAAAGACGGCGAAGAAAGCGACGAAGGAAACGGGTATCTGACGGCGTACGTTTTCAGAGTAGTACTCGCGTCACCTTCGTCAAACCCGGAAACCGTGGAGCAGATACAGACCTTTGACCACAGCGCACAGATAGAGGAGCTTCAAAGCTGGCTTTCACAGCGTATGTGGAACGGTATGAACGAAAGCGAGCTTCTCAATACGGCGGTCAAGGGAAAGGATAAGGATCTTAAAAACGCGATTATGGCAGTAGTGTATGATCAGTTCGACCTTGAGGACGACGGCACGTTTGTCAGATATAAAACCGAATACTGCGATTTCCTGTATTTTGCGGAAAAGGACACGTTCAGAATAAGGGAAGCGCGGCTGATACTGTACCCGGGTACGAGCTTCAGTCTGCCTTTCGGCATAACGCTTGATATGAGCCCGGAGGAAGCGCTTTCGGCAATGGGCTATACCGGGGAAGAGGCGGCGTCGCTTAACGGTGTTACCGTAAACGATGGCGGTTACGGCGTCAGTTATAATAACGGATTTTTGAATATAACGTTCGTTTACAACGACGTCTGCCTCGGTATCGAGCTCGGAGGAGGTTCGCAGGCGCAGGCTTATATCGAAATGGGATAAGCCTTATTATATATTCATAAAATATTTACCTTCCGTTACCCAACAATTTGAAAAAACCGTTTTAAAAAAATCACGTCCGCAACTATAATGTTAGGACTGCGGAACACGCCGCGGTAAAAAACAAAACGACGATAGCTTGATAATGGGTTTTGGGAGGTATATTATGGATGATACCAAGCCGCTTATCAACAAAGCAATGCCGGATGACGCCCGAGGGTGGGTCGAAAATCAGCTTTGCGACGGCGAAAAAGTCTTGTTTGCCGTCGTCGGCGACTTATCGCTTTTTGAAAAATACGCAACCGCCACGCTTGTAATAACAAGCCGCCGGGCTGTTATCGTTGATGAAAATCACGAAAACGGCTTCTTTTCGGCGGCTTTTTCCGATATTGAAAAAGTATCGGTCAAGCGTATGTACGGCAACGCACGTATGAACTTCAAAATGAAGGACGGGCGCGAGGAGACGGTTTTCCGCTACACCTACGCCGTGGCTGAGCTTTGCGACGTCGCCGCCGCCTATATCGAGGCGATAGGCAGAGGCGAGGACGAGGCTGAACAGCTTGAAATAGTCAAAGCCGCGTACGAGAAAAAAATGCGCGTCTGCCCCAAATGCGGCCGCACGCTTATACGCCCCGGCGCGGAGTGCATCAAATGTCAGTCCAAGGGCAAAATAGTCTCAAAGCTTTTCAAATACGTAAAGCCGCAGGGACCTCTGCTCATAGTCGCGCTCGTCATGTCGATGTGCAGTACGGCTCTGGCGCTTCTGCCGCCGTCGCTCACTCAGCGCCTCGTCGACGACGTTCTGCCGAACGGCAAGGAAAACGACCTGATAATCATAGTCCTTACGCTTCTCGGCTCGTACATTTTAGGCACGCTGCTTAACGGCTTCCGCGGATATATGCTCCGTATCGCCGGCGACAGGATCGTGCGCTATATGAGAAACGACGTGTACGAAAAGGCTCAGCACCTGCCGATGAAGTTCTACGACAAGACCTCCACCGGCTCCGTCATAAACCGTATCTCCGGCGACACGAACAATTTGCAGGCGTTCGCGCTGCGTATCTCGCAGGAGATAGTAGTACAGCTTTTCATGCTCGTGGGCATTATCATAATAATGTTTTTGAAGGACTGGAAGCTGTCGCTTCTGGCGCTCTGCCCGGTGCCTCTCGTCGTGCTCGGCGCAAAGTATTTCAGCCGGAAAATCGCGCCGTTTTACAGAAGGATATGGAAGCGCTGGGCGGCTGTCTCGTCCGTGCTTACCGATACGATACCGTGCGTTCGCGTGGTAAAATCGTTTGCGGGAGAGAAGAGAGCGACTGAAAAATTCAAAAAATACAACGACGAATGGTATAAGGTCGACACAAGCTCGGCGAAGATAACCAACGCTTTCCCCGCGATAGTCAGCTTTGTCGTAACGTGCGGCTCGCTTCTCATCTGGGGCGTCGGCGGTACGTGGGCGATAAAAGGCTTCGGCGGTCTTACGCCCGGTCTTCTCGTCGCGTTTTTAAGCTACGTTTCGATGTTCTACGGTCCCGTAAACTTTTTCGCGTACCTGTCGGACAGCTATCAAGGCGCGCTCGCCTCGGCGGAGCGCGTGCTCGACATACTTGACGCGGAGCCCGAGCCGGATTTCGGCAAGGGCAACTGCCCGGAAAAGATACGCGGCAAAATAGAATTCAGAAACGTCAATTTCAGCTTCGACCGTGCCAAAAAAACGCTGTCTGATATAAACCTCGTAATAGAGCCCGGAGATATCGTCGGCATAGTCGGTACGACCGGCTCCGGCAAATCGACGATGATAAACCTGCTGATGCGCTTCTACGACAATTACGACGGCGAAATACTGCTTGACGGACAGAACATCAAGGACATAGACATGAGCTATTACAGAAGCAAGATAGGCTACGTCCAGCAGGAGCCGATGATGTTCTCCGACACAATATTCAACAATATCGCCTACGGCGTGCCCGACGCGCATATAGAGCAGGTGATCAACGCCGCGGACGTCGCAAACGCTCACGATTTCATCATATTACAGCCGGACGGCTACGATTCCATGCTCGGCGAGCGCGGCGTCGGTCTGTCGGGCGGCGAGCGGCAGAGGATATCAATCGCCCGCGCGGTGCTCAAAAACCCGAGCATACTGGTGTTCGACGAGGCGACGGCTTCGGTCGACTCCGAAACGGAGAATCAGATACAGGAGGCGATAGAGCGGCTCATCTACGGCAGAACTACGCTTATGATAGCGCACCGCTTGTCTACGCTCCGCAAAGCCAACAAGATCGTCGTCGTCGATAAAGGGCGCATAATCGAATGCGGCACGCACGACGAGCTTATGGCGCTCAAGGGCAAATTCTACAAGCTGATACAGATACAGTCGATGTCCGAGCAGGTAAGCAAACAAAAATCGGAAGAGAGGTTTGAATAAGCTATGGCTGACAGATTGTATATAAACGCCGACGAGGCGAAAATAACGTACATAGGCTTTGCCCGCGTCGACGTGCTTATGTACGACGGACGCGAATTCAAGGACCTTGAGCCGCGCCGCCTGTTCCCGCTGTCGGGTCTTACTAAGTATATAACGCTTCTCGACAGGGATCTTAAAGAGGTCGCGATGATACGCGATCTCGACACGCTTCTGCCGGAATCGAAGGAAGCGATAGAAAAGTGCCTCGACGAGTATTATATGATACCGAAGATAACGGAGATACTTGACAGAAAAGATAAAAACGGCATACTCAAATATAAGGTCGATACGAATTACGGCATAAGGGAATTCGATATAAGAAACCGTCATTCGGATATTAAAAACCTTTACGACGGCAGAGTTTTGTTCCGCGACAGCGACGACAACAGATACGAGATACCCGATATAATGAAGCTCGACAAAAAGAGCTGGCTCAAAATAAATATGGATTTGTAAAGGAGATAAATATATGAAACTTGTACTTGCGGTAGTTCCCAACGACGACAGCGTAAACGCCACGTCGGCATTGACGAAGGAAGGCTTTTTCGTAACGAAATTATCAACGACCGGCGGATTTCTGATGGTCGGAAATACGACGCTTCTGATAGGCACCGAGGCTGAGAGAGTGGGAGAGCTCAAAGAGATATTGAAGCATCAGTGCAGTACCAGAAAACAGGTTTCCCCCTCGTCCAGCTCCTTCGGCAGAGGCCTGTCGAATCACGGCGTAGCCGAGGAAACGACGGTCGGCGGCGCGACCATATTCGTGCTCAACGTCGAATCGTTTGAAAAAATATAAAAAGCGTTTTTGATTGTAAACCGCCCCGATCCGCGGCGGCGCTTCCGTGCCGTATGAAGCACGGCAAAATCCAATAAAACAAATACCGGCACGGAAATGGATATTTTTCCGCGCCGGTCTTGCGTTTCAAGGGTTTATACGGATAAAGGAAAAATATCCGGGCTTTGCGTACGCAAAGCGCGCCGCCCTGCCGCCCGCTGTACCGCTGTTTTTGCCGGCGTTTTTTTATCACGGGAGGGCTGACCCCTGTGTATAAGGAAAGGGAGGGCTGACCCCTCCCCCAGCTTGAAGACAAAGTATTTACTCCCTTCGTCACGCCATAAAACGGCGCTCCCCCCGAAGTATCGGGGCTTTTGCGGCTTTAGACGCGCGCGCGGGCGTCCCCATACCGCGCTTTGCGCGGGATGATATATTTGCTTACGCAAATGTGATATAACAGGCAAGCCTGTTGTGATATACGCTTCGCGCATGATATGTGCCTTACGAGTCGCTGCGCGACAAATCTCGTGCGGCTTCGCCGCGGTTGGGGCTCCCCGCCCCCCTTACCGCCCCAAACCCCACCACCCCCCAACGCAAGTTGGGGCTTTTTTAACGGTACGGGATCCGGGGGCTTTTGCGGCTTCAGCCGCGCGCGCGGGCGTCCCCCCCACCGCGCCGCGCGCTTATTTATTTATTGATTCATTTCGCGCGTGATATGTGCATTGCGGCACGTTAACGTTCCGATTTTTATTCTTTATTCTTTTTTATTTATTCTTTTTTCTTTCTTTTACCACGGGAGGGCAGACCCCTCCCCTACAAACGGCTCCGTTTATTGTGCGGCGGTAATTTGCGGGAGGGCAGACCCCTCCCCTACAAACGGCTTCGTTTATTGTGCGGCGGTGATTTGCGGGAGGGCGGACCCCTCCCCTACAAACGGCTTCGTTTATCGTGCGGCGAAAATTTGCGGGAGGGCAGACCCCTCCCCTACAATGAACGTCTCCGATTTTTATTCTTTATTCTTTGTTCTTTTTTCTTTATTCTTTAAACAAAAAAACTCTCCGCCCCCGCCGAAGCGGGAGCGGAGTTTTTGTATTTACGCTTTTCTCATCGACTCTATCATTTCGTCGAATTCAAGAGATCCTGCGGGGAAAACGAGGGGCTGGTTTGCGAACTGTATCACCACGTCGCCGTCGTCGAAGTAGACCTTGACGAGCGACTGCGTGATTGCGCCGCCGTTGCCCCACGTGAAGTCGAGCTTCGTTACTTTGAGCCCGTCCTTCGTCGTGTAGCTTTTGAAGCCGTCGTTCGTATAATCCGCGCCTATCGTGGGTGCGAGCGCTTCGAGAAACGCCGCCGCGCTCTGCTCGTTCATTTCCTCGCCGTGAGGCTGTACCGAGAAGTTGAAGAAGCAGGTACCCTCAGCCATACCGTCCTTCAGGCCGGACGGAAGACCGGCGAATTCCTTGAACGTATAGCCCTCGGGCTTGACGACCTTTATTTTGCCGTAGGTGTAATACGCGCTCGCCGGGAGCTCGGGCTCCTCGGGCTGAGGTCCGTATACTATCGTTACGTCGCTGCCGGACACGAACCTGAACAGCAGGACGACGTCCTTGTTGTTGACGTTGCCGTCGCCGTTGCAGTCGGCGGCGGTCTCGTCGACGTACTGCGACACGGGAGCGGAAACGAACCTGAACAGAAGCGCAACGTCCTTGTTGTTAATCGCGCCGTCGCCGTTTATATCGCCGGCGACGCCCTTGTTTTCAAGCACGTCGAATACAAGCTGTACGGGATAGCTTTCGCCGTCCTTTACCTTCACGACGGGTACGTACTCGTCTTCGGCGTTGACGACGTATATCACGATCCTGTGAGAGCCGACCTTGAGACCGTCGACCGGCACCGTTACGCTGTAGCCCTGCGCGCCGGGGAAGCCCGCAGACTCAAGCTCAGCCGCGCGGTCGATCACGAAATCGCCGGTAACAAGCTCTCCGCCGTCAAGCGTGTAGCCGAAGCCCTTTATCTCGCCGTCTATCTGCGCCCAGCCGGTAAACGTTATCTCTTTTACTCTCGATTCCTTGAAGTTTATATCGTCTTTGTTCGCCGCGTCGTTTACGTACAGATACGCTTTTTCGGAGACGAGCGCCTTTCCGTCGTAGACGAGCGAATCAAACGCCGCGCCGGTCACGTCGAACGGCATTCCGGACGTTCCCCTGATGCTTACGTCGTCGACCGTTATTCCGCAGTCTCTCTGATAGAAGCCGAAATATCCGTACTGATTTACGCTTACCTTGCCTTCATACTGGCAGTCGCCGTTTCTGTCAACGACGTTGGCGTAAGTATATTTGCCGTCGACAAGCTCCGACAACTCTATCGTGAAGAACAGCTCGCCGTCGATACTGAATTTGATAGTATCGCCGAAATCGGAGAGCTTATAAGTATGCTCCTTATGGACGTCAAAGCCCTCGGGTATCGTAAAGAACGCGTAAGGCGCCGAGCCCTGCGCTCCGCCGTCCGCGAAGACGAGACCCATATACTGCGCCGCCTTCGACACGTACAGGTCTATCGGTATACCGTTTGCGGATTCCGAAGCGTTCGGGATCTGCCAGCGTCCGCCGTTGTTGAAGTTGGCGTACGAATTGTTGTTGTTTTCGTCCTTGTAATCCGCGCCGCGTATACCGAAGCCGGTATAGCAGGAGCCGAAGCTCGATACCGTCGCCTTGAATTCGACGACGTAAGGCTTCGTATAATCTACTTTTCTCGAATCGACGTAAGCCTGATAGCCCGTGGTCGTCCACGCGCCGGCGGGTATGCCGAGCGTAAGAACGCCGTCCTCGACCTTGGGACCGCCCGCGGTCTTCCAGTCGGCGGGATCGTGCTCTTCCTCGAAATCATCGTGGAAGATCTCGTCGAGCGCCGCCTCTTCAAGGTCGAGCTTTTCGCCCGCGAGCAGGTTGCCCGCCGCGAGACGCACTTTCGTGAACAGGTCGATATCGGACTTGAAATTGCCGAGGGACGTCGTTACCTGCTTGATAAGCAGATCGGACGTGCCTTCTCCGTATTTTTCATCGAGCATGGCGAAATAATCGTAATCCTCGATACCGTCTCTTATATGTTCAAGTCTTATGGACGCGACGGGCTCGTGTATCCTGCCTATTTTGCCGCCGTGATATACGAGAACGCCGTTGCCGTATACGGTGTAGGGTGTGTAGCTGTCTGTCGAAACTTCCTTTTTGGCGTCCCAGCCCCACGTTCCTTCCGAAGCCTTCTGGAACCAGTCGTTTACGCTGTAATACAGGAAGCCGTCCACGTTATAGAGCTTCTGCTGCCAGAAAAGTATGCGGTGGTCGACCGCCGGGTCGTTTATCGAAAGGGTTATTTCGGGGTAATGCGGGTAGCGCGTGACGTACCACCATACCTCCTCGCCGTTTTCCTGAGCCTGCGCCATCCTCTCGGGGAAGGTGCCGAGGTTTTCCTCGACCTTTTTCATACCGCGGTACGTAAGTCTCGGATCAGCCTGCTTGTCGGCGTAGGTGTTGAAGAAGAACGTGTGCGCGCACCATACGTTGACGGCGCTCTCCACGTATGCGAACGCGTCGACCTTGTATTCCCTGTCGTACAGACCGTTCAGATGCATCGGGACTATGAGCTTGTAGTCGTCGCCCCAGACGTCTCTTATGAGGTCGCCGTGGCTGTTGACCTTGTCGAGGTCGTTTTTGTTCATCGGCTCGTCGACGGTGTAGAAATACGCCTTTTCAGCCCACGAGGGATTCTGTTTGAGGAAATCTCTCGCTCTGCCTATGTTCGAGCCGTTCGGAGCCTTGGCGAAGCCTATCGGGTTGAACGCCTGAACTCTCGGATCGTTTAAGTAATCTATGATCGTCTGTCTGTCGAAATCGTCGCCGTCCGTATACTGCGCCTCCTCGACGAAGGGCATATTGTAGGCGTTTATCTTGTTTTCGAGGAGCAGATCGTAGTAAGCCTTGTATGTCGTGCCGCTGTGGAAATGGTATTCCAGCAGATCCTCGCCGCATTTACAGCCGTTGTCGTCGCCGTAAAGCGTGCCGTTAACGTTATCCATCGCGTAAAGGTTGAACCAGCCGAGATCGGCGAGCGTTTTTACGTTTGAAGCGTCGGGAAGCTCGAAATCCCAGACGTAGGCGTAAACGTTCGCTTTCTTGATCTCTTTGCCGCCGCTGTCCTTAACGGTAAGCGTGGCCTGATACTGTCCCGGCGCCGCGTCCTTCGGGGCGGTTATTTTTATTAAGAACATCTGGCTCCTGTTCGCCGCAAGGTCTATCGGTCCGCGAAGCTCGGGTACCGGGTCGACTATGGACTGGCCGTCCACGTTGTCGAAATAATAACCGTAGAGTATTTTCGGCGTTATTTTCGACGAGCCGTTAACGAAATCGCTGCATTCAACGGTGAGTCCGGTCTTCGCTGTCGGCGAGGCGAGCACCATCTGCGCGGATTCGCTCTCGTTTCTGGCGAGCCTCATCTGATACGTGTTTTTGCCGTTAGATCTCACGGTCTCGCCGGGAGTCTTGTAATAAGAGTGGTCGAACCACATTTCAAGCTCTTCATCCTCGTCCTCCGCTTCAAGCGGCATATTGGACACCTTGGGAGCGGGATCGACGGCGTTCGCCATAAGATATTCGGCGACCTTCTGCTGCTCGGACGTAAGGGCGTGGAGATCCTCGCCCGTGCCGTCGCCGCCGCGCAGATACTGCGCCGCCTCCTCGTCCGATTTGGCGAGGATTATCTGGTTGATCCACATTTTTTCGCCGTCGCCGGTGCCGTTGAGCATCCAGTCTATGCGGAAGCCGCTTATCGCGCCGGACCAGCCCTTGCAGGAGCTCATATTCATAGCGATGTACTGCCATCCGTCGTCGCCTTCGTCAAAGCTCGAAACGACGCTGTAGCCGCCCGTCGGAACGGTGGCGCCGCCTCTGCTGCAGTAGAACACCTCGAACATATTGTTCGAGCAGAATTCCTGCTTTACTTTAAGTATGACGTATTTGACCGTCTCCGCGGCGGGAGCGGCGGAGGCGTCGATGCCTCTCTTTTTAAGATATGAACTGTAATTGAAATAAACGTACGGGTCGGTATACGGAGATTTGATCTCAAACAATGCCGAATGACCCGCTTCCGTATCGTCTGCGACGATGCTTACGGTCGTGCTGTTTAAGCTTATGAAGCACGCCCTTACTTCGTCGTCAAACGTGATAAGCGACGGATCGCTGTTGTCGGCGCTGACCGAAAGAGGCAGAACGCACGATAATATCATGCAGATCAGAAGCGCCGCGGAAATGATTTTTCTCATTTTGCTTTTTCCTTTCCATTTAATTAGTCATATTATAGCAAAATAATAAGTGTTTGTCAACACTTTTTGGATATAATTGATGCCGCGACCGCTTGACTTTTTGAAAGAAAGATAGTATAATTCTGTTTGAATAAACCGAAAGCGGATGTAAATATATGAAAAAAATAAAGGAATATTTGAAAAGGCTGTTTATAGACGGCCTGTCCGGAATGGCGACCGGGCTTTTCGCCACGCTTATAATCGGCACGATAATCGCGCAGATCGGCGCGTATATACCGGGAAAGATCGGCGAATTCATCGTCCTCGTCGGCAAGACCGCGCAGTTCGTTATGGGCGCGGGCATCGGCGCTGGCGTAGCCATCAAATACAAGCAGGCGCCTCTCACTATAATCTCCGCCGCCGTCTGCGGTATGGTCGGCGCATACGCCTCGCAGATAATCGCCGGCACGGTGATAAAGGACGGACTTATAAACCTGCGCTCGCCCGGAGAGCCGCTCGGCGCGTTTGTCGCGGCGTACGTGGGTATAGAGATAGGCAGGCTCGTCGCGGGCAAGACAAAAATTGATATCATACTTACGCCGCTCGTGTCGATCTCCGCGGGCTCGGCTGTCGGACTTCTTGTCGGTCCGCCGGTCTCCGCCTTTATGTCGTGGCTCGGCGGGATCATCAACTGGGCGACTGAACAGCAGCCGTTCGTTATGGGTATCGTCATTTCCGTGCTTATGGGTATGTTCCTCACTTTGCCGATCAGCTCCGCGGCTATCGGCGTTTCGCTCGGCTTGTCCGGCATCGCGGCGGGCGCGGCGACGGTCGGCTGCTGCGCCAACATGGTCGGCTTTGCGGTCATCAGCTTCCGCGAAAACAAGGCGGGCGGCCTTATTTCGCAGGGCATAGGCACGAGTATGCTGCAAATGCCGAATATCGTAAAGCACCCGCAGATATGGCTTCCGGCGATCATAACCTCCGCGATACTCGGTCCTGTGTCCACCCTGCTCGTAAAAATGCAGGGCAACCCGATAGGCTCCGGCATGGGTACGTCCGG
>CACZVC010000063.1 GCA_902784545.1 uncultured Ruminococcus sp.
AGAAAGGATAAAGCTATGAAACCCGATTCAATAAGGAGCGGCAGCGACGTCATTCAGGAGCGCAGCGACTATAAAAACTGGATGCCGAAAGGCATGGTGATATCCGCCTTGATCGCGGCGGGCAGATGCGCCGTGATTTGCGGCAACGTCGCCGGGCTTCCTTTTGAGGAGGGCGCGTTTGACCTTGCGACCGCTTTTGAAACGGTCTATTTCTGACCGGGTCTTGAGCATTGCTTTGCCCAAGTGTACAGAATACTTAAACCGGGCGGCGCTTTCATGATCTGCAACGAGTCGGACGGCACCGATGAAACGAGCTTGAGATTTGAAGAACTGCTCGAAGGAATGAAGTGTTATACGGCGGAAGAAATATCGGCGTCGCTTGCGGCGGCGGGCTTTTCCGACGTCAGATCCGACCATTATGACGGCAAGCCGTGGATCACTGTCATCGCAAGAAAGTGAGACCGTTATGCTGTCGCTTCTGAAGCTTGTGCTTAACGCCCGAAATCGCAAAAACGAAAAACGCATATAAATTTTGAATTTGTTGAGTTTGATATTCAGCGATAAAAATAAACGCTTGAAATAACAAAAAATGAAATCGCGGCGGTGCCACGATGAAATCCAACGCTGTTGCGTTGGATGAAATCTGCCGCTATGGCGACAGATGAAATTAAATCCGTCCTCTATATCCCGCACGTCAGTGCGGATTTCATCGCGCAGCGATTTCATCCACGCAGTGGATTTAACCCGTCCGTAAGGACGGATTTAGTTGAACGATGTGCCGGGAAAGAACAGAAAGCGTGTAAATATGTTTTGGGACAGAGTCGCCGGCGTTTACGACGTTTTCGCAAACGTGTCGTTGTATCTGCTTTTCAGGCACACCTGTGGCGAAAACCGCTATGAATCGATCAAAGAATTTCTGCTTAGTCATAAATTTTTCCCCTTTTCATCGTTGCAAGGTACGCAGACAGTTCCGACGCCCTGCGTGTTTATCTTATGAAGCACATAATTGTGACTAAGTCAAGATAATGTGAGGAATGAGAGAATGGGAGTTAATGAAGAAATGAAGACGGGCTAACGCCCTAATGAAGACGGCGGCATTAGCGAAGCGTCTTCATTAGCCCCGTCGGCCCATTCCCCAAAACTCGGCAAGCTCGTTTCGGGGACCCCGAGGGCAGGGCGACTTCATTGAAAAATCCTCGCCGAAGCGAGGATTTTTCTGGTCGGAGTGGGGAGACTCGAACTCCCGGCGTCCTGCTCCCAAAGCAGGTGCCCTACCAACTGGGCCACACCCCGGTTATTCTATATAATACCACATTTTACAGTAAAAGTCAAGTACGCCGGATTTTTATTTTTTCGGATTGTTTTTCCGCTTAAAGCGTGAAAAAACGCAATTTTTTTATTTATTTTTTAAAGAAGTATGCTGTAAGCATATTGACTTTTTTCCCCGGGTGATGTAATATAAATAAAAAGCAAATTTCCGGGAAAAACATTTTATTTATCAAATAATATTCAGTTATTAACAAATTTAACAAAGTTGCCGGATATTATCTGTTGACAAAAACGGTTTTTTGTGTTAGAATGATTCGGAAAAGGACATTTTGATTCACGAAAATGATAATTTGGGAGTTAATACTATATCATGAGCAACCGCTATGATAATAAGTCAAGAAGAATAAATATACGCTGGCTTCTCGCGGCGTTTGACCTTGCAGTATTCGCGATTTGCACTTTGATACTTTATCTTTTAGGTGAAAGAGGCGTTTTTCCGGTCGTATCGGTGCTTGTATGTGCCGGATCGGTGTTTTTATTGAGATTTTTATTCGGGATATACAGTCAGATCTGGAGATACGGCGGCGTTCAGACGTACCTTAAACTTATGATGTCCGACGCGGTCGCCTGTATCGCCTCGATACTCGCGCATCTGTTTATGCCGGAGCCGAAGCTCCGCATCCCCTCGGTCATAGCGATAATCAGCGTCGATCTGCTCGTCGCGCTCGCCGCGAGGCTCACGTACAGCTTCTGTTACAGGCACAGCACCGCGAGCGGCACGGTCGGCAAGGTATCAAGGGCGCTTCTGCGTATATTCGGCATACGCGAGGAGTGTTCCGGCGCGTCCGAAAAAAACGCCATAAACGTGGCGATAGTCGGCGCGGGCAAGGACGGCACGGCGCTTGCCGAGGCGCTTATAAGCGACGAAAGCTCCTCTTACGTCCCCAAGCTTTTTATCGACATAAAAAAGGAAAAAATAGGCAGGAGCATACATAACATCAGCATAATCTCCGAGGATCAGGTCAGAAAAGAACGGCTTGAAGCCGAAAAGATAAAGGAAATAGTTTTCGCTCTGCCTGAGATGACCGTGGAGGAGAAAAAGGCGCTTTTCGACAAGTACAAGCCCTTCGGCTGCAAGCTCAAGGTTTACGAAAAATCGGCGCTTATCGCAAGCGAAAATCCCGGCAAGATACATCTGAGGGAATTTGAAATAGAAGACCTGCTGTTCCGCAGCGCGCGCAAGATGCTCGACGATAAAACGGTGTCCTACTACACGGGCAAGACCGTACTCGTCACGGGCGGCGGCGGCTCGATAGGCTCAGAGCTTTGCAGACAGATAGCGAAAATGAAGCCGAAGGCGCTTATAATCCTCGACGTTTACGAAAACGGCGCGTATGATCTTCAGCAGGAGCTTCTGCGCGCTTACAACGGCGCGTTTGAGATCAGAGTCGAGATCTGCTCCGTCTGCAATATCGAAGCGGTGGAAAAGGTGTTCCGCGCGTATCAGCCGCAGATAGTTTTGCACGCGGCGGCTCACAAGCACGTTCCCCTTATGGAGAAAAACTGCGTTGAGGCGGTCGAAAACAACGTATTCGGCACGTATCACGTTTTACAGATGACCGAAAAATACAAGACCGAGCGCTTTATTATGATATCGACCGACAAAGCCGTCAACCCGACAAACGTAATGGGCGCGACAAAGCGGGTCTGCGAGATGATAACCCAGCATTATTCGACGAGGAACAACGGCACCGTATACAGCGCGACGCGCTTCGGAAACGTGCTCGGCAGCGCCGGCTCGGTAATACCGCTGTTCAAGCGGCAGATAGCCGCAGGCGGTCCTCTTACCATTACGGACAAGCGTATAAACAGATACTTTATGACTATACCCGAGGCGTCGCAGCTCGTTTTGCAATCCGGCGCGATGGCGAAAAACGGCGAGCTTTTCGTGCTCGACATGGGACAGCCGGTTAAGATAATCGACCTTGCCGAGAATATGATAAAGCTTTCGGGCTATACGCCTTATAAGGATATAAACATAATCGAGACCGGTCTGCGCCCGGGCGAAAAGCTTTACGAGGAGCTTCTCGTAAAGACGGAGGAGCTCGACAAGACCGAAAACGAAATGATATTCATAGAGCGCGACACGCCGCTTACGCAGGAGGAGCTTGAGGCAAAGCTTGATATCCTGAGAGAGGCGGTGGCAGCCGGAAGCGACGAAGGCGCGAGACAGGCGCTCAAAACGGTAGTACCCACATATCACAGCCCGGAAGAGGTAAACGGTAAATACGAGGAAGTAAAAACCGTTACGGCATAAATAATTCGATCCGCCCGGTGAATATCGGGCGGAGTTTATTATACGTCATACCGGGCAGGGCGCCGGCTCTCCGTGAGGAGCCGCAGAATTTTATCCGGAGGTTTATATGGATTACAAAAAGAATTACAGATATTTTGAAAATAAAAAACTGCTTTTATACGTCGGCGCGGGACTGCTTATCCTCGGCGTTATACTCTGGATACTGCCGCGGTCGCGCGATTACGGATTCATTATATATATTTTATCCGTATTGTCGATATTGTCCGGCGGCGTTATTTTCGTCGTGACGTTATCCATGCGGGCAAACGACAAAAAGATAGACGAGTCGGTGGAAACGGCTTTCAGCCGGTTTGAGGACGAGACGCTTGAAAGATACGATCTGTACGAAAGACAGCTCCATTACGTCGAATCAGCAGTTATAGAGGGCTATAAATATTTTGAAGGCTCGTTTCTGCGGCGTGACAGGGAGGGGCGTTACCGCACGGAGATATACGCCAGAACGCACGTTTATTTTGTAGAAGAAGGGCTGTGCATAGGTTCGAGGGAGGTATCGCTCATCGAGGACAGGCAGACCGACAAAAGCGAGGACATACCGTATTCCACGGTCGACCGCGCTTATCTTACAGACGACGAGCTGATATATAAAAAAGGCAAAAAGACGGTACCCGTAAGGTACCAGACGCTGCACATTTTAAAAACCGACGGCTCTGAATTTTCGGCGCAGGCTCATTCCTCGCAGGCGCTCGACAAGCTTGTATCGGACATAAACCACATAAAGGAAAGAAAAGCGAAGTAAATGAAAAAGCGCCGTTCGATAACGTTCGAACGGCGCTTGTTTTTGTCTTTTTATCTTAAATCCGCTTTGATCTTTTCGAGAGACTTAATAAAGAATTCTTCCTGATCAGCTGTCATGCCCTCAACAAAGCTCTCATTGATCTTACAAATGGCTTCGTTCAGACCTTCGGTCGTTTTTCTGCCCTTTTCGGTCAGATAAACGTGGGTCTTGCGAAGGTCGCTTTCGTCAACCACGCGGTCAACAAGTCCTTCCTTTTCCATCTTACGCAGCGTAATGCTGATAGTAGGCGCTTTCATCCCCGTCTTTTCAGCGAGAGAAAGCTGTGTTCCGCCGTCTTTTACGTAAAGCTGAGAAAGAAGCGCTCTGTAAGAGTTTTTTATCCCGAGATTTTCAGCTTCTATCCGGACTCTCAGGGTGTAAAGCCGGGATATTTCCCTGATAAGCTCTGCCGAATATGCACCTTTGTTTGTTTTCATAACAGTAACCTCCGTCCTCAATTGCCCATTATTATAGCGTACACTTTTTTACTTGTCAATTCATAATTGAAAATTTCATATGTTTTTTATGCTAACTAAAAAAAAGATACATTTCATACGGATTTATGTAATATTTTAATTTTTCCGTCATCCACGATTACCAGTCCGTAACTGGGTTTTCCCGTCCACGGGCGTGAAATGCTGCCGGGATTGAAGACGTGTACGGTCTTTTTTTCCGTTTCGATACTGTTAAGGTACGGCGTGTGCGTATGGCCGAAAAGCGCTACGTCGATACCGTTGCTGACGGCGAAATCCTCGTACCGTTTAACGCCGTATTTTACGCCGAACGCGTCGCCGTGGCAGATATAAAAATCGAGCCCGAGCATATTGACTCTTATAAACGGCGGCTGATCCGTCATAAAGTCACAGTTTCCGCGCACGGTGAGGAGTCCCGTCGTCGGCGGCAGTGAGAGATACGACGTATCGTTTGCGCCGTCGCCCAGGTGTATCACGCACTCCGCGTCGGGATATTTTTTCATCACCTCGCTCATATTGAAGGACGAGCCGTGGGAATCCGAGAATACGACTATTGTTTTTTTCATTGTCTCTCCTTTGGTATCAAATAAGCGATGCCGGCATAATATAGTTATGAAAAGGGGGATAGTAAAAATGGAAATAAACAGACAAAACTTAAAAAAGCTGACGGAGCTGTCCGACGAGGCGCTGCGTAAAAAGATAGAGGACGCCGCCTCGTCCTGCGGGATAGATCCGGGAAAATCAGCGGCGTATCTTACCGATATGACGGCGATAAAAAAGAAGCTCTCTTCTCTTTCGGACTCGCAGATAAAGGCGCTTTTAGGCGCGCTCGGTGAGGAAAACGTCAGAAAAATAAAAAACGGTCTGGACAATGGACAACGTTAACGACGTTTTATCGTCGCTCCTCTCCGATCCGGAAAAGCTCTCCGCCGCGGTAAGCGCCGTATCGGGAATGCTGGGATCACCCTCTCCGCCGCGCGGCGGAGAGGAGGAGGTCAAAAAGCCGAAGACACCGGAAAAGCAGTCGGAGGGCGCGGCGCTCATACGCGCCTTAAAACCGTTTCTCTCCCCCGAAAGACAACAGCGGGCCGATAAAGCCCTGCGGCTCCTTACGCTCGCCTCGATAGCGCTTGAATTGAAGGATATACGCTGATATGTACGCTCAACAATACAGAACTCCGCCGAAGGATTACGGCGGCACCGCCATATTGCAGGATATGCCGGAGGAAAAGCCCGCGGAGGCGGAGCCCGAGGCAAAGCCCGCTCCCGCCAAAAGCCTTTTGAACATAAGCACGGACGAACTTATAATCGCCGTGCTGATATTTATGGTCATATCCGGCGGCTGGGAGAAAAACTCACTCGTCCTTCTCGCCCTCGTCTTTATTCTTCTTTGATTTTCTGAATATAACGAACTTGCTGAAAAAGTAGTTTATGATCACCGTGCCGACAGACGCTATGAGCTTTATCAGGTTTTCGTTGAAATGCAGAAGCGTAACGAACACCGCGAGGATCGCTTCCTCTATCAGAAGCGAGGCGACGCGCGCGCCGACGAAAGACACGGCCTCGCGCAGAACGGTCTTTTTGCTTTTGTCCCTGCTTTCAAAAACGAAAAACTTGTTTGTGACGTAGGCGAAGGCGACGGCGGCTATCCACGCTATCACGTTCACGACGAGCGTCCACCAGCCCTCGTTTCCGCGCATGACCGGCAGATTTACGAGCGGATAGAAAACGAGATAGTTCACAAGCGTCGTCAGCAGTCCGAAAACGACGTATAAAACTATTTCCTTATGTTTTTTTATCCACTCGTTCGCCTTTTTGCGGAATATGATATACAATGCTCCGGCAAAAACGGCGAAAGAGACGGCGAATATAAGCCAGACGCTTATTTTTACGCCGAATATCGTATCGTTAAATATTTTGTCCATTGTCTTCACCGAATAATTCTTTTACGGCTTTATCCAATTCCTCTCTGTTGTAAAGTCTGCCGAGCGCCTCGCACAAAGCCTTTGACGAAAGATCGTCCGGCAAGGACAGTCTGCCGCACAACGCTTTTCGTTTAGCGGCGGAATCCGGCTTACCGCACAGTCCGTATCCGTACAGATCGGCGCGCGTTATTTCGCATTTCGCACCGTTCTCATCCTCCGCAAACGGCTCGAACAGTCCGCGTATAACGCCGGCGTCCATCCCCTCGACGCCGAGGAAGCCCTCCTTCGACGGCGAGGCTTTGCGCTTTTCCTTGCCTTTGATTTTGGGGATATAAACGTTATGCACCTTTTCGGGCGGCAGAACGCCCGAAAGATGACCGCGTATGACCTTTCCCGCGCCGTCGCTGTCCGTCGCTATTATCACTCCGCCGGAGCAGATGCGGCGCAGGTACGCGCGCTTTTTTTCGTCGTTGAAAATACCAAAGCCGTCCGTCGTTATCACCGTCGCGTCGATCACCGACGAAAGCTTTATTTTGTCGTATTTGCCCTCGACTATGACGGGCATTTTTATTTTCGGCTTCATATACTGCATATAAGCTGGTTTATTATTTCCCAGTTGTCGCCGGACGTGCTTTTCACCGCCCTATCAGCCTCGTGACAGGCGTGCAGAAAGCGGAAAAACCGTTTTTCCGGCACGTCGGAAACCGCGCCGTACGCCAGCTTTACGACGTATTCGTTTATACCGAGCTGCTTCGCCGCAAGCTGATACGGCGCGCCGCTTTTCTGCGCGAGCTTAATGCGGCACAGCTTTTCCGCCTCGGCGATTATCTGCGACAAAACCGTCTGCGGCTTTTCCGCGCGGCTTTTCGCGTCGGCGACGTAAGCGCAGAGCGCCGACGGATCGCGTTTTCTTATATTGTCCGAGATGAAAAACGCCGAAAAGCTCACCTTGACGGGTATAAGCTCCTCAATGTCGGCGCGGCTGACCTCGTCTCTCCCCTTCTCCGTGACGTAGGCGCAGAGCTTTGACACCGCGGAGGACAGCTCCGTCATCCCGGTGCCGAGCCTTTGCGTCAGATAAAGCGCGTCGTCCTCGGACGCCTTTATCCCCTCCGCCTCGAAATGCCTGACTATCCACTTTTTGATGCGCGCCGGGGACAAAAGCTCGAAGTTGAGCGCCGTGCCTTTCATTTTGTTCAGCGCGTCGCGTTCGTCGCGCGACGTACCGCCGAATTCGTCGGGCGTCGAATATATAAAGAGATAAAGATACGGAAAATCCTTTAATTTTTCCATTACCTCGTCCGCCTTCTTTTTGTATCTCTGCTGCATAAGCGGATAGCCGGAATTATACCAGACGACCATACGCGAATCGCAGAACTGCGGAAGCGTGTACGCAAGCTCGAGCAGTCTTTCCGCCTGATCGGGGCCGGACAGCGTCGAGCAGTTGAGATCCGCCAGATCGGCGGGTATGACGGCGTTTTTGAAATCGAGAAGGAATCTGTGCTTCAAAAACTCCTCCTCGCCGTACAAAAAGTACAGACCGGGCTTCGGCGAAGCCAAAATATCCTTTGTCAGCTTTACTATATCCTGCTTTTCCATCAGATCTTCGTTATCCTGATCTTATAAGTCACCTCAAACGAGCCGAGCCCGACCGTCACGCGCGTCGCGCCTGTCACGCCCTTTGCGGTAAATCTGCCGTTTTCGTCGACGTCGATGAGATCTTCGTCATAGCCGTAGTAAACGACGCCGTCGGCGGCTTTTCCCGTCTCCGCCCACGTACCGTTTGAATACTGTACGATGACGCGGAGCTGTTTCATTTCGTTTTCTTTTAGGCTTATTTTGTATTCGTCCTTGACCGGCATTACGGACACCGGGTATTTGTTCTCCTCAGAAAAATCGAAGCCCTCGGGATAAACGTAGAACAGTACCTCGGCGCAGCCGTCCTTTGAGTGAGCGTTCGCGTAGGTGTAGCCGACGCGCTTCGCCGTCACCGTCGTGCCGTCGACGTCGATCACGCTTTTGTCGTAGTTGTCGAACGTCACGTTTTCCGCCTTGTAATGCTTGTACGCGGAATCGAGCCAGATAAAGCCGATATCACGCTTTTCGCCCACGGTCAGCTTATAAAACCTCGGCGGCATCGTTTCCGGCATGAGGTTTATCGAAAACGGCTCGCGCTTCGGCTTCGGCTCGACAACGCGCTCGACGCTCTTTTTGTCAAGCTCGGAATATACGCCGTTATATCTTTCTATCGTATATTCGTGGAACCTCGTGCCCCAGAAGCCCCATTTGTCGCCGTAGGCGTAGCCTAAAAGCTTCAGATCGCCTTTTTTGACGTGGTGCAGCTCGTCGCCCGATATACCGCTGTTGTGGCACATAAAGCCGACGTTTTCGCGCAGGGAGTTGCAGCGGCGGAAGCGCAGACCGTTGTTTGATTCATATATGGCGAGCATACTGTCCTTCGTAAAACGCCTGTCTGTCGATATGGCTATGAATTTGCCGTATTCGTCGCTGTAAACGACGTCGAAGGAATCGTTGGCGGTGCTTGTTCTCTCCGCGGCGACGCCTCTCTGCCTCAGTTTAGCCGGCCAGTTTTCATCCGTCGCGTCCGCCGTGCAGACGAGCGTCTGCGAAAATCTCGTACCGTCCGCGCGCTTGGAGGTCTTTGTGTAGTACATATACAAAACGTCGTTCGATACGACAAACGACGGCTCGCCCTCGCCCCACGCGGCGCTGTCGCCGTCAAAATAGATTATCGGCGCGGGCTTACCCATCCAGCAAAGCTCGCCGTCGGGCGTAGTTCTGCGCTCGCCCCAGCCGTCGCCCGTCCATTTTTCGAACGGACCATCGGGGTTTTTGCTCCTTGCCACAAACGCGTTGTTGCAGACGCCGCCGCCCTCGACAAAAATTGTCGAGGTGTAGCCGATATAATAATAGCCGCCGAATTTAACGACTGCCGGGTCGCATACCGAGAACAGGTCCATACTGTCAGCCGTCGGCGTCAGAACGACCTTTTCGTCGCTCCACGTTTTGCCGCCGTCCTCGGTGTGTCTGTATGTGAACCAGTCAGCCTCGCCGAGAGCGCCGGGCGAAGCGAACCACGCGTCCGCGCGTTTATCGTCATAACACATTATCGACGGGCCGTAGCGGTAGCCCCACGTCTGCCCCTCCATGGGCGCGTAAACGTCGTAACCGCCGTCCTTCAATCTTATTCTCACGCTCATGTTTTTCATTTCTGTACCTCGACTTTCATATATAATTCGGTGTGCTCCGCCTCGGAGCCTCTTATTTCAACGCTGTACGATACGGAAAGCTCGCCGCCGTCCTCGGTTATGCCGTTTTCGCATCTTTCCGTGTAAATGCCCACCTCAAAGCTGCCGAACTCCGTTTCGTAAACGGATATATAACGCTGACCCGTCCTGAAAATCAGAACGGTCTTTATCTCGCCTGTTCTGTAAAGCGTTACGCAGCCGGGATCGTCCCCGGTAAACGACAGCGTGGTCAGACAGTTTTCGATACCCGTCGCCTCCGATTCGGAGTACGTCAGATTTATTATCCCGCCGCCGTATTCAAACTCTCCCTCACTCTCGATCTCCGTGACGAACGTAGCCGGATCCTCCGTCTCCTCCGGCAGAAGCCCGTCGTCGTTAACGGCGGGCAGCCTTATATGCTGCACCGTGCGCAGTTTTATTTTTACTGTTTTTATCATAGTCCGTACCTCTTTTGCTATTGTACCATGTTTTTTTGATTTTGTCACTACCAAAACGAAAAAAAAGAGGTATTTTTATTTGAAATTTGCAAAAAATAAAGAGTATGAAAAGAATTTTCGTTATTTTAACGCTCTTTTTGTGCCTTTGCCCGCGCGTACCGGCGCTTTACTTCAAAGGCGCCGAGGGGACGAAGGTGCGGGAGCTGCAGATACGTCTGTATGACGCCGGGCTTTACGGCGGCGCGTGGGACGGCGTTTATTCGGATGAGACCGAGGCGGCGGTTAAGGAATATCAGAGGCAAAACGGATATTACCCGGACGGTATATGCGCGTACGGACTTTTGATAAAGCTCGGCATGAAGGACGGATACAGCAAAACCGACGACGACGCGGTGCGGCTCGCGCGCTTTATCAGCCGCGTCTGCGGCGACGGGGACCGGCTGACGCAGACCGCCGTAGCCTCCGTAGCGTTAAACCGCGTAAGATCGCCGCTTTTCCCCGACGATCTGATATCCGTGCTTGACGGAATGGGCGGTGCGCCGCCCTGCGATATATCGCCCGAATGTATGCGCTCTGCGTACGAAGCGCTCCTCGGCGCCGCCCCGTTCGGCGACGTCCTGTACTTCGGGCCGTCAAACGGTCAAAAAAACGCCGCGGTACACAAAGGTATCGTATTTTACAAATGAGATTCACCGCGTTTTGTTTGGCAGTTAAGAAATACAGGCTGTGAGTTTTTATGCTCACAGCCTGCGTTTTGAGGTATACTATTTTTTTCTATACTGAACCCATTCTACAACGTTTGAAACGCCTGTTTGTCCAGTCGGATTATTAGCGGATTCTAAGTTGTAATGATAAATCAATGAGCGATCACGGTAACGATATTCAGTATGAGCTGCGGTAACAAGGGCCTGAGTTGTATATGGGCTCGGTCCGCTGTGTGTACCGTCTTCCTTCATCCAGCAGTTCTTTAAATAGTTTCCATATGAACCATAGAATTTAATACCGCTAGAAGTATGATCATATGTTAACTCATAATCAAGAGTTATTCTTTCAAGAATAGTGCAATCAGAATACCCTTTTGTTCCATAACGATTATGTGCTGAATTAGTGTAACGATAATAGTGATATTGAGTCTTATAGACAGCGGCTACATCCTTAGTTTCTACCTGCCTATAATCGCTTGCGGACACGGCAGTGCTTGACCAATCACTCCATGCTCCATAATCGCTCCAACTTGTTGAAGATCCTACGATTGTATAGTTCGGGTTTTCGCTCAGTGGCGAATTGGAAGTGTAATCATACGACCACTTTCTTCCAACCAATTGAGCATCGCTGGGCATTTCGCTGGCACGTACCCATCCAATAACAGGTTTGAGCGTCCAATGTGCGTATGCTGTTACATTGTTAGCCACACCATAAATGGTCGATGAAGTAATCTCAGTTCCTCCGTTGATCGCGGTAAACCAACCGTTAAAGGTGTAATAATCTCTTGTAGGAGTGGGCAAAGTACCGAGTGCGACACCGCAATAACCTCTCAAAGAGGATGTTCCAACTGTTCCACCATTGGCGTTAAACGTTACAACAAAGGAATTCAAAGTCCAGTGCGCGTACAAAGTAATATTT
>CACZVC010000064.1 GCA_902784545.1 uncultured Ruminococcus sp.
GAATTTCTCGATCTTAAATTACATATCGACGATCCTGTCGGCGCCGTCGGCGTACACCTTGCAAACGGCGTATGGGGAACGGTCGCCGTCGGTCTTCTTGCGAATCCTTCGGCTCCCGCCGGCTTGAACGGGCTTTTCTACACCGGCAGCTTCCGTCTGCTCGGCGTACAGCTGCTCGGCATAGCGGCGATACTCGCGTGGACCGCCGTGATGATGACCGCTACGTTCTTTATACTCAAAAAAACCGTCGGTCTGCGCGTTTCTGCCGATGAGGAGATCAAAGGGCTCGACAAGACGGAGCACGGACTTCCGAGCGCGTACGCTGATTTCGTTCCGGCGGTCGAAAGCCTCGATTACGGTTACGCGGGCGCGGTCGCCGTTACCGGCGATACCCCGGCGGCAGAGGCTGTTCCGGTAAAGAAAGTACCGGCGTTCGACGACGGCTCGCCCAAGTTCACAAAGGTCGAGATAATCTGCAAGGAGCAGAGATTCGAGGCGCTGAAAAACGCCATGATGGATATAGGAATAACAGGCATGACGGTATCGCACGTTCTCGGCTGCGGCGCGCAGAAGGGACAGCCGGAATACTACCGCGGCGTTGTGGTGGAGGCGAATTTACTGCCTAAGATCCAGGTCGATATAGTCGTCAGCAAGGTGCCCGTTCGCCACGTTATCGAAACGGCGAAGAAAGTGCTTTACACAGGTCATATAGGAGACGGAAAGATCTTTGTATATGACGTTGAAAATGTTGTCAAGGTCCGCACGGGCGAGGAAGGCTACGACGCCCTGCAGGACGTGGAGTGATTATGTGCTCGATATTCGGTTATTGCGGCGAGGCGGCTGACCGCGCCGCGTTTGAAAAAGGGTTTGCCGAAACGAAATCGCGCGGACCCGACGATACGAAGATCGTCGATACCGGCAAAGGGCTTCTCGGCTTTCACCGCCTTTCGATAATGGGACTTACGCCCTCCGGGATGCAGCCGTTTGAAATGAACGGCTCCTACGCCGTCTGCAACGGCGAGCTTTACGGCTTCAAAGCCGAGCGCGAACGGCTTATCGGAAAGGGATATACGTTTGAAAGCGAAAGCGACTGCGAGATCCTGCTTCCTATGTTTTTTGAATACGGCACGGATATGTTTTCACGGCTCGACGCGGAATTCGCCTGTATCATATACGACGGCAAAACCGGCGAATATACAGCCGCGCGCGATCCGATAGGCATTCGCCCGCTTTATTACGGGTACGATAAAAACGGCGTTATTCTTTTCGCAAGCGAGGCGAAAAACCTTGTCGGGCTTACGGATAAGATAAAACCGTTCCCGCCCGGACATTATTACAAAAACGGCGCTTTCGTTTCATACAGCGACGTTTCAAAGGTCGAAAAAGTATGCTTTACAGACGTTGAAACTGCGTGTAAGAATATACGCGAAAAGCTGATCGCGGGCGTTGAAAAGCGGCTCGTCGCCGACGCGAAGGTGGGCTTTCTGCTTTCCGGCGGGCTCGATTCCTCTCTCGTCTGCGCCATCGCTGCGAAAAAGAGCGAAAAACCGATAAGAACGTTCGCGATAGGCATGAGCGAGGACGCGATAGATCTGAAATACGCGCGGCAGGCGGCGGAATTCATCGGCGCCGAGCATACCGAGGTCTATATGAGCCCGGACGACGTGATATCGGAACTTGAAAACGTCATACGCCTGCTCGGCACCTACGATATAACGACGATCCGCGCGAGCATGGGTATGTATCTTGTATGCAAAGCCATACATGAAAACACCGATATAAGAGTTCTTCTGACAGGCGAGATATCCGACGAGCTGTTCGGCTACAAATACACCGATTTCGCGCCTGACGCCGAAGCGTTTCAGAAGGAAGCGGAAAAGCGCGTGCGCGAGCTTCATATGTACGACGTTCTCCGCGCCGACAGATGTATTTCCGTAAACAGCCTCGAGGCGCGCGTGCCGTTCGGCGATCTCGATTTCGTAAAATACGTTATGAGCCTCGATCCGGAAATGAAGCTGAACAGATACGGCAAGGGAAAATACCTGCTCCGCCGCGCGTTTGACGGTCTCGGCTATTTGCCGGACGGAATACTGTGGCGCGAAAAGGCGGCGTTTTCCGACGCGGTCGGTCACAGTATGGTAGATCATCTTAAAGAATACGCGGAAAGCGTGTATTCAGACGAGGAATTTGAAGAAAAACGTGTAAAATACGAATTCGCTCAGCCGTTTACGAAAGAATCTCTGCTTTACCGGCAGATCTTCGAAAAGTATTACCCCGGTCAGGCGGAGATGATATCCGGCTTCTGGATGCCTAACAAAGCGTGGAAGGGCTGCGACGTCAGCGACCCGTCGGCGAGGGTGCTTTCAAACTACGGGGCAAGCGGAAAATAATAAGACAGGGAGATAAGACTTTAATGGAAAAAATTCTCGTTCTCGATTTCGGAGGTCAGTACGATCTGCTTATAGCGCGCAGAGTGCGCGAGCAGGGCGTTTTCGCCGAAATAAAACCGTACAACAAAACAACGCTGAAGGAGATCCGTGAAAGCGGATACGCCGGTATAATCTTCACCGGCGGACC
The DNA here is from genome assembly GCA_902784545.1 of uncultured Ruminococcus sp. Lineage (GTDB taxonomy): Bacteria > Bacillota > Clostridia > Oscillospirales > CAG-272 > UBA1248. The sequence continues at coordinate 2,578 of CACZVC010000064.1, forward strand.
GAACAGCGTTTACGAAGAAGGATCGCCGGGCTTTGACAAAGGTATACTCGATATCGGAGTGCCTTTGCTCGGCATCTGCTACGGTCATCAGCTTATTGCGCATCTGGCGGGCGGAGTCATAAGATCGGCGGGAAGCGTGAGCGAATACGGCAAAACGGAGGTTTACGTCAAGCCGTGCGCGCTGTTCGACCTCATTCCCGAAAAAAGCGTCTGCTGGATGAGCCATACGGATTACGTAAGCGAAGTGCCCGCCGGATTTGAAATTACCGCGAAAACAAACGTCTGCCCCTGCGCGGCGATGGCTGATAAGCGCCGGCGGATATACGGCGTGCAGTTTCACCCCGAGGTGACTCACACGGAATACGGAAAACAGATACTGCATAATTTCCTTTTTGCTGTCTGCGGCTGTAAGGGCGACTGGAAAATGGACGATTTTATCGAAAAAACCGTCAAAAGATATAAAGAAGAGCTGAAAGGTAAACGCGTTTTATGCGCTCTTTCCGGCGGCGTCGACTCGTCCGTCGCGGCGGTTTTGATGCACCGCGCCGCGGGCGATAACCTGACGTGCGTTTTCGTCGACCACGGACTGCTCCGCAAAAACGAGGGCGACGACGTGGAGCGGATATTCAAAAAGCAGTTCAATATGAATCTTGTCCGCGTAAACGCCGGGGACAGATTTTTTGAAAAGCTCAAAGGCGTGACCGATCCCGAGAAAAAGCGCAGGATAATCGGCGAGGAATTCATACGCGTGTTCGAGGAGGAAAGCCGGGCGGCGGGCATGGCGGATATACTCGTTCAGGGCACTATTTACCCCGACGTCGTCGAAAGCGGAAAAGGCGACGCGTCGACGATAAAAAGCCACCACAACGTCGGCGGTCTGCCGTCCGTTATGGATTTCAAAGGGATCGTCGAGCCGTTGAAGGAGCTGTTCAAGGACGAAGTGCGCTCCGTCGGTCTGCGGACGCGATTTTCAGATACGAGCTTGAATCGGCGGGGATCAGACCGAGCCAGTATTTCGCGGTGCTGACGGACACGCACAGCGTCGGCGTTATGGGCGACGCGAGAACGTACGGCTATACCGTCGCCCTCCGCGCCGTAACGACGGACGATTTTATGACCGCGGATTTCGCGCGCATCCCCTACGACGTTCTCGAATCCGCTTCCCGCCGCATAACGAACGAGGTAAAAACCGTAAACCGTGTTGTTTACGATATAACGTCCAAGCCGCCGGCGACGGTGGAATGGGAGTGAGCCGCGGAGCGGCAATTATGATCGCCTGACGGCGAATTATGAATTATGATGCGCTTCGCGCAATTATGAGTTGCCTTCGGCAACATAAGGTGTTCGGACGATCATATCATAATGTTCGGCGTTAGCCGAACTCATAATTTTCGCCGCAGGCGAAATCATCATTGATCATTTATCATTATATTTAATACTAAAAATCGTATCAACCTGTACAAGCCAAAGAAAAAACGTCGTTTTACCCCGAAAAACGGGGCCGGAACAGCGGCAAACAACACATATAAACTTGAATTAAGCGAGTGGGAGTGAGCCGCGAAGCGGCAATTATGATCGCCTGACGGCGAATGATGAATTATGATGCGCTTCGCGCAATTATGAGTTGCCTCAGGCAACATAAGGTGTTCGGGCGATCATATCATAATGTTCGGCGAACGCCGAACTCATAATTTTCGCCGCAGGCGAAATCATCATTGATCATTTATCATTATATTTAATATTAAAAATCATATCAACAGATATAATCCAAAGAAAAAACGTCGTTTTACCCCGAAAAACGGGGCTGAAACAGCGGCAAACAACCCATATAAACTCGAATTAAGCGAGTGGGAGTGAGCCGCAAAGCGGCAATTATGATCGCCTGACGGCGAATGATGAATTATGATGCGCTTCGCGCAATTATGAGTTGCCTTCGGCAACATTGGGTGCGGCGTGCGATCATATCATAATGTTCGGCGAACGCCGAACTCATAATTTTTGCCGCAGGCGAAATCATAATTGATATAACTGATAACTTTATAGCTGTTAAGCGAATGGAAACAGGAGGAATGAAGATGACAAAGTATATTTTCGTTACCGGAGGAGTCGTTTCCGGTCTCGGCAAGGGGATAACCGCCGCGTCGCTCGGCAGACTGCTTAAATCGCGCGGATTGAAGGTCGCGGCGCAGAAGCTCGATCCGTATATAAACGTCGATCCGGGAACGATGAGCCCGTATCAGCACGGCGAGGTCTACGTTACGGAGGACGGCGCGGAGACCGATCTCGATCTCGGACATTACGAGCGCTTTATCGACGAGGATCTGAACAAATATTCAAACCTTACTACCGGCAAGGTCTACTGGAACGTGCTGAACAAGGAGCGCAGGGGCGAGTATCTGGGCTCGACCGTACAGATAATACCGCATATCACGAATGAGATAAAGAATTTCGTCTACAACGTCGGCAAGCACAGCGACGCGGACGTCGTTATAACCGAGATAGGCGGCACGATAGGTGATATAGAATCTCAGCCCTTCATCGAAGCGGTAAGGCAGATCGCGCTTGAGGTCGGGCGTGAAAACAGCCTGTTCATACACGTAACGCTCGTTCCGTATCTGCACGGCTCGGAGGAGCATAAAACAAAGCCCACGCAGCATTCCGTAAAGGAGCTGCAGGGCATGGGCGTAAATCCGAATATAATCATACTCAGGTGCGACGAGCCGCTTGAAGCAAACATCTTTGACAAGATCGCGCTTTTCTGCAACGTAAAAAAGGACTGCGTTATAGAAAACATAACGCTGCCGAACCTGTACGAGGCGCCGCTGATGCTCGAAAGGTCGAACTTCTCCGCCGTCGTCTGCCGCGAGCTCGGTATCGACGCTAAGGAGCCGGAGCTGTCCGACTGGTCGGAGATGGTCGCGCGCATAAAAGCGCGACCCTATACGGTGCATATCGGTCTTGTCGGAAAGTACGTGGCGCTTCACGACGCTTATCTGTCCGTCGCCGAAGCCCTGCGCCACGCCGGTTATACATATAACACGCATATAAAAATACACTGGATAGATTCGGGATCGCTGACGGAGGAAAACGCCGCAGAAACGCTCGGATGTCTTGACGGTATAATCGTCCCCGGCGGCTTCGGGAGCCGCGGCATCGAGGGGATGATACTCGCCGCGAAATACGCGCGTGAAAACAACGTTCCGTATTTCGGCATATGCCTCGGTATGCAGATCGCAGTTATCGAATACGCGCGCGGCGTTGCCGGTATAAAGGACGCAAACTCCGGCGAATTTGACGAGCTGTGCAAAAACAAGGTCATAGATTTTATGCCCGGGCAAAGCGAAGACGTAGACAAGGGCGGCACGCTCCGTCTCGGCGCATATCCGTGCGTTATCGCGCCCGGCACGACGATGGAACGGTGCTACGGAAAGCGTACGATAAGCGAACGCCACCGCCACCGCTACGAATTCAACAACAATTACCGTGATATCCTCACCTCGCACGGGCTGACGCTCTCCGGCACGTCGCCCGACGGACTTCTTGTCGAGACTGTGGAGCTGACCGACCGCGATTTCTTCGTCGGCGTACAGTACCACCCAGAATTCAAATCGCGCCCGAACAAGCCCCACCCGCTTTTTCTCGGCTTTGTCGGCGCGGCTTTCGATAAGATGAAAAACAGAACGTGACGCCGGCTCAGAAACAAGACGTAAAAAACCCGCCCGTTCGTTCCGCGCGGCGTGATAAGGAAATATATTTATATTTCTTTACAACACCGAAAATGAAGACGCTTCGCTGACAGTCGTATGAAACGCCCGCGCGCCTCTCGGTTTTTTCCGCTCCTCCCTTCTCTTCCGTTTCGTTTTGACAGAATGACCGGCAAACTCATATTTGCCGGTCTATCGGATCTTCGCCTGTTTTGATAAGGTTCCGGACTGAATACGGATCCCGTTATTTTATGATTCTGCCGTTCATAAGATCGATTTCAGGCGATCCGCCTTGTTTTTCGAAGTTCAAAAGTCATAGGCAAATAAATATTACCGAAAATCCGCAAAGTTTATTAAACATTGTTGATTTTCGGTTTCTTTTATGATATACTGAACACAGACGTAATTGAGAGGAAATATCAATAAGGAAATGATGAAACGCGGCGGTTGTCACGTCTTGCGTCAAGTATCACATCAAAAGCAAAAAACAGCAAAAATATATAAGGAGTTTAATATGAACAGCACAGACGGACAGAAAAAAAGCAGACGGCTGCCGATAATAATCGGGGCTTTGACGGCGATCGCCGCATTGATAACGGTTCTTGCCGCGGTACTATCCGGATGCGGCGGCGATCCGGGAACACAGTATAGCGGGACGGAACAAACGACGGAAACTTTGCAAAGCGAACCGGATAAAGAAACCGCGATATGGAGCTCAACAATGTCGGGAAGCGGTATGACGTTTGAACTCAGAGTCAACCCCGGAGTGAATTATAAGCTCGAACAGCAGGAGAATTATAACTGCACGCTGGTGGCGGAAGACGGAAAAACAGTAAAGATCGATCTGAGCGGGCTTATTTACGAAACAGATTTAGAGAGACTTATCCTTTTTTTCAAGCAAAAAAATCCTGAAAAAGTGTTGTTAGGAAAAGAGTCCGAAACAATAATCGCGGTATACGGTCCAACCGAAACAGAAGCGGTTTTCAAGCTTTCCGGCAAAGACTGCCTCACGGTCCTGGGGACCGATATAGAGACGATACGGGATATGCTGAAAAACGTCACTATAAAAACCGGAGAAAACTACTATACCGTTCCGGATTCAAACGAAGAGTTTGAAAACAGATAAATATATTATTGCAAAAACGACGGAAAAATGATAAATTTTGTCCGGGACGAGTCGAAACATAAACGCATCGGATACAGAGAGAAGATCCGGAATGAGGTATCCGATAATATTATCGTCCGGATGCGGAGATAACAGGATGAAAACAAACGAGAACAAAACGACGGCGGCGGGATTCATGGTGCCGCATCCTCCTTTGATAGTTCCGGCAGTCGGCAGAGGCGGAGAAAAACAGATAAAAGAAACGGCGTATGCGTACGAGCGCGTCGCGGATGAGATAGCCGCGCTGAAGCCTGATACGATAATAATAACAAGCCCGCATTCAGTTATGTACGCGGATTACTTTCACATATCGCCCGGAAAAGGAGCGTCCGGATCTTTCGCCGGATTCCGAGCGCCTGAAATAAAGTTTTCGGAAGAATATGACACGGAGCTTGTAAAGCGGATATGCGGCCTGGCGGATCAACAAGACTTTCCCGCCGGGATCCTCGGAAAAAAGGACGCGGAGCTTGATCACGGCACTATGGTGCCTCTGTGGTTCATACGGAACAAATATAAAGGCGGCAGGATAGTTCGTATCGGTCTCTCGGGGCTTCCGCTGACGGATCATTACCGTTTCGGGCAGATCATCGCACGCGCCGTGAGCGATACCGGAAAACGTGTCGTATTTGTCGCAAGCGGAGATCTTTCGCATAAGCTGCGGAAATACGGTCCTTACGGCTTCGCTCCCGAGGGACCGGAATACGATAAACGCATAATGGACGTCTGCGGCAGAGCGGCGTTTGACGAACTGTTTGATTTCGACGAGGATTTCTGTGACAAAGCGGCGGAATGCGGTCACAGATCGTTTGTAATAATGGCGGGCGTGTTTGACGGGCTGAAAGTCAAAGCCGAGGTCCTTTCACATCAGGACGTAACCGGCGTCGGTTATGGCATATGCACGTTTTATCCCGACGGCGAGGACGAAAGCCGTCGTTTTTTGGAAAAATACATTGAAAAAGCAGAAAAAGAATGCTCCGAAAAAGCCGAAAAAAGCGATGATTACGTAAAGCTCGCGCGGGCTTCCGTGGAATCGTGGGTAAAATACCGCAAACGCATATCCGTGCCGGAAGGCTTGCCCGATGAAATGCTTGCCCGCCGAGCCGGTACGTTTGTTTCTCTTCACAAAAACGGACAGCTCCGCGGGTGTATAGGTACTATTGCGGCGTGTAGCGGCAATATTGCGGAGGAGATAATCAGTAACGCGATAAGCGCCTGCTCGCGCGATCCGCGCTTTTCTCCCGTAAGAGCCGATGAGCTTAACAGTCTTGAGATAAACGTAGACGTTTTGGGAGAACTTGAGCCGGTGGATTCCCCGGATGAGCTTGACGTAAAATGGTACGGCGTGGTCGTAAGCTGTAAAGGCAGGCGCGGACTGCTCCTGCCGGATCTTGACGGAGTGGACACCGTTGAGGAACAGATAAATATCGCACGTCAGAAGGGCGGCATAAGCGCCTCGGAGCCGTACAGACTTGAACGGTTTGAGGTAGTTCGTCATTATTGAACGGAGAAGAATATGGCTGTATGCGGCGTTTGTTTCAGACATTGTAATATAGAGGAGGGGCGTATCGGTTTCTGCGGCGGCAGAACGGCAAGAGGCGGCAAGGTCGAAGCATATAACTACGGTAAAATAACGTCTTTGGCGCTCGACCCGATAGAAAAAAAGCCTCTTCACCGCATCTTTCCCGGCAGTATGATACTGTCCGTCGGCAGTTTCGGGTGCAATCTGCGCTGTCCGTTCTGTCAGAATTACGAAATATCGTGGTCCGACGAGGCGAAAAAACTTGCCGGAGCTGCGGAAACGGTAAGTCCGGAGGAGCTTGTCGATATCGCTTTATCAACGCGAAAAAAGGGAAATATCGGACTTGCATTCACATACAACGAGCCGCTTATCGGATATGAATTCGTGCGTGACGCGGCAAAGCTTTCAAAAGCCGAAGGACTGAAAAACGTGCTTGTAACGAACGGCACGGCGGAATTGCCGGTACTTGAAGAATTGAGCCCGTATATCGACGCGATGAATATCGACCTTAAAGGATTTACCGACAGATACTATAAAGAAGTCCTCTGCGGCGACCGGGGGCAAGTCACATCGTTTATTGAAGCGGCGGTAAGAGGTTGTCACGTTGAGTTGACGACGCTTATCGTCCCGGGAGAAAACGACGGAGAAGATGAAATGCGCGCGCTTTCGGAATGGGTAAGCGGGCTCAAAAATCCCGACGGAGATGACGTCCCGCTTCATATCTCGCGTTTTTTCCCGCGCTTTCATATGCGCGACCGAGAGGCGACCGACGTAAGGCTCGTTTACCGTCTTGCAAGCATCGCGCGTGAAAATCTGAAATACGTATACACGGGAAACTGTTGAAAACAGAGTAAAGCGTAATACGGCAGCAGTCAAACAAAAATGCGGCAAAACAAAAAACCGGGGCAGATCAACCCGATCGTGCCCCGGGATTTTTTATGCGTTTTACGGTCAATAAACTTTTGCTTGCTTCGGAACAACCGCAAAAATCATGATTTTCGCGTATGGATCGTAAGGCTTGTCGGAAATGGATCCGGCGCCGCTTACGTACTTGAACAGAGCGACGACGTCTTTGTTGTTAACGGACCCGTCGCCGTTCACGTCAAGCGCGATTTCGTTTACCGCGATCTCACCGCCCGATACGTATTTGAACAGAGCCACGACGTCCTTGTTGTTCACAGACCCGTCGCTGTTTATATCGCCGGGTACGAACTGCGTCTGCTGTTTTTCCGTAGCTTCATACGTCGCGGTGTAAGTTACGTTATCCGTGACCTTTGTCACCTCTTTGTCCCATCCGGAGAAGCTGTAAGTATACGTTTCATCTTCTTCTCTCTCGGGATCGTTGGGTATTGTCACCTCGTCGCCGTAATGATACGTGAGTGACGATATCACGGTGTTATCGTAATCAACGAATCTGATCGTATACTCGATAAACTCCTGTTTTGTTTCGTTACAGTTTTTACATTCATACACGATCACGCCGTTTTCCGTGCTCTTTTCCGCATAGTCATGCTCGTGACAGACGGTTTCTCCGCAGAGAGCGCATTTTACGGCTACGGCTTCGCCGTCTCCATTCAATATTGCCGCATATTCATGCCTATGAGAGCTGCCGACTCCGGCGACTTCCGCTCTAATTAATGTCTGTATTTTACCGCAATGCGAGCAGGTGTAATACCAGAACTCAGTCTTATCTTCATTACAGCCCCAAACAATTCCTGAAAACTGATCGTCAAGCCATTCGATATATGACTTCTCAGCCTCGACCTTTTGATAATCGTGAGGCAGAAGCGACATCGACTCCTGCGTTTTAGCGCCGCAAACAGAACATACAAGACTCATTACACCGTTTTCGGTACAAGTCGGCTCCTTTATCACGGTATGCTCAAAGCTGTGTCCTTTTCGCTCTACGACCGCGTATTCGGTAAATCCGCAAACATTGCACACCCTGTGTCTTTCTCCGCATTCGGAACAAGTCGAATCCTTATCAACGATCCATTCGCCGAATTTATGCCACAATTCGTCCGTATAATCGGTTTTGAATTCATCGCCGCAGATACTGCACGTATGGAGAGTATAACCTTTTTCGGTACAGTTCGGCTCTACCGTTGTTTCAATGTAGTTATGTCCTTCTCCGTCGTGCTTCCAGATCGAGTAGATCTTCGTATCGGCGTTTACGGTCATTCCGTCTTCAAAATTGTCCCATTCAACAAACGTATACCCTTTTTTATCCGGTACGGATGAAGGTAAACCGATCGGGCATCCGTATTCAAGCGTATACTGTTCTATTGCAGTCTTTCTGTCCATATCCATGAATTTAACGTTATAATACGCCGGTTTTGTTTCAGTCACAACAGCGTAAGCTTTTACGTCGCTGATCCTTGATGCCGGCATTCCGTCCGGTTTGCCGTCAGAGTCAAGGTCCCAGCCGATGTGAGTATACACGGTATCACCGGATTTCGGCAGTACGACGTAAGGCGGTCTTATCGCCTGAGAATTTCTGAAGCATTCGATCGTGATAACAGCTCCGTCTTCGTCGTAGAATTCAGCCTGATACCATTTGTCGCCGTACGTGACGGTGTTGCCGTTGTGCCATCCCGGAGCTATACGGTCGAACGGGGCGTCAGATTTCGTACCACGGACAAATATCGAAATACCGTTGATTCCATTGAATTCATCAAAGTGCTCGATACAGCAGTTTTCTCCGATAATGATCGATTTAAGCGCGTCGGGAACGTCAGAGCCGCAGAAATACTCGTTTATTCTGTGAGCCGGTTCTTTATTGATGATCAGCATTTCAAGACTCGGCAGATTTTCCGGGATAAGTACACCGTATGCATTTCCAGATATTTCAAGATACCTGACTTTACTGCAGCCTGTAAACGCCCCATCGGCAACGGAAAGAACATCGTCACGAATTTTTACGTAAACGTCATTGCCTCTGTATTTTAGCAGATGTCTGCCGCAGTAGAGAAAATCTCCGTCCCAGTTTTCTTCGTTTTTGCCGTAAGCGCCTATATACCCCTCGGGAGATGGGTCACTGTAATACCCAAAAGCATTCTTGCCTATATTGAACCTTACGTCGGGAAGCTCTATTTCTGACAACGTTTCAATTTGAAAAGCGCAGTAATCGACTTCTTTAATGTTATCGTGGATCGTTAATTTTTCTATACGTGTTCCAATGAAAGAATACTCGCCTACGTATTCAAGATACCGCGGCATTTCCACCGTTCCGGAGATTCCGGAACACCAGAACGCCCATTTTTCGATCCGCTCGATCGAATGCGGGAAGTCAATTTTCTTCAAAGATAAACAACCGCTGAATGCGCTTTGCGGGATAACGGTCAGATCCTTCGGAAGGGTGACGGTCTTCAGGGCATAACAATATTCACACATACTGCTGCCGAGATTAACTACACTATCCGGTATATGAAGTTCTTCAAGCGCCGCACAGCCTTCAAACGCCGAATCGCAGATTTCTCTCAGACTTTCGGGAAGAATTATTTGTTTGACGCTGGGGTTTTGATAAAATGCGTACTCAGGTATTATTTTCACACCGTCCGGAACGATCACCGTATCAGCGGCGGCGCGGAAACGGTACGGAACGACTTCATATCCGTCAACATTAGTCGGAAGTATTATGGTATTCTCTTCACCGAGATATGCGAACAATCTGTACTTATGCTCTACATCATTATATTCATCCGGCAAGTTGTACACTCCGTAAATATAATCGCCGGATATATGATAATCCCAGCCCTCAGATGAGCTTTCCGTAAACGTATATTGTGAGGCGGAAATGATGTCGCCTTTATTTGCGACTATCATCGCGTTCGGGAAAGGCAGCGTGAACGGCATTATGTCGAGATCACTTTCGTTTTCGACGTAACACAGATTTTCGCATTCTTCAAAAGCGTTGTCCGCGATATAAGTTACAGAATCCGGTATGTGAACTTTTGCAAGTTTTGTACCCGCAAAAGCTCTGTTCCCGATATACACAACCGAATCCGGAATAGTGACGGAAACAATACTTGAATATTCAAACGCACCGCTTCCGATAGTTATTACCGATTGCGGTAAAACAACATTTGATATGTTTGTATTTCTGAACGCTTCCGCGGTTATGATCTTAACACCGTCGAAAACATTGACGGCGCCAGTCAGCCCCATGGGAACAAATACGAATTCCAGTGAATTCCTGTTATAAATTATGTTATCATAAGAGAAATACTTCGGATTGTCTTCCGATACAGTCACGTTTCTGATCTTGCCGCCGCTGATGCAGCGTGAATCATAATCGGTCATCGATGCGGGAAAATGAATTGTCTCGAGCTCTTCGCAGTTTTCAAACGCCCAGGGGTTCACATAAACGCCTTCGGGAATATCTACCGCTTTAATCCCGCTTCCGGTAAATGCGTTAGCGCCGATATTTTCAAGTGTGCTCGGGAAAACAACCTCTTTGACCGGCAATTTGTAGAACGCATACCAGTCGATACACTTGATGCCTTCCGGTATAACAACCTTATCTGAAACAGATAACGTTCCTCGGATCGCGTTCGTGTCCGAATAGAGGACGCCGTCTTTAACGTAGAGCTTTTCGTTGCCGTCATCAACCGTTATAGTACGTAATTCAGAACAATCCTCGAACGCATCGGATATATAGGTCAGATTTGCCGGCAATACTATTTCTTCGATTGCAGTAGATGCAAACGCCTGATAATTAATTTTTTCAAGAGTTGAAGGAAGTGAAACGTATTTCAGATTGTGACAGTCTTTAAACGCGTATTCGTATATTACCGTCACACCTTCCGGTATAATCACGCTGACTATTTCATCGTTGTACTGATACATAGAGGCGGGGATCTCGGTAAACCCTTCCGGTACTACGATTATAGAGCCGGAATCGACAAGATCATGGTCGTACCAGATAACGGGGCCTTCTCTGTATCTGAGAACGCCTCCGACCATTTCAAGAAATTCGCTGTCAGGATCGAGCGTGATACTTTTTACCGTTAATAAAGCGCTCGGGTCTATTTCTCTGACGCTTGCCGGAATACGGAACGTTTCTATCGGACATCCGTTGAAGGCTTCGGCTTTTATTGTTTCCACACCCTCTTCAAGTGTGACTTCAGTAAGATTCCAACAATGCTTGAATGCGTATTCTCCTATTGTTTTTACCGTACCAGGCACCGTAATGCTCTCAAACGAGCACCATGAAAATCCCATTCCGTCTATGCTTGAACAATTATCAAAATATATTGCATTAATCTGACCACAGCCTCCGAAAGCGTCGTATCCGATATCGCTGCAATTTCCGAGATGTACCTCGTGCAAAGAATCACACGCATAGAACGCATAAAAACCGATTTTCTCACAGCAGTTAAGGTCCACCTTTTCAAGTGACGAGCATTCACTGAAAACATGGTCATGGATTTCTTTTACGCCGGACGGCAATACCAGTTCTTTGAGATTTTTGCATCCCATAAAC
>CACZVC010000065.1 GCA_902784545.1 uncultured Ruminococcus sp.
TGCGTACCGGCGACGGTAAGGGAGCAGAACAGGGAATACGTTTCGATAATAATCGAGGCGCTCGCTTCCGAGGCGTACAAAATCGTCACCCCGGCGCTTATCGAGCAGTATATCAAGCGTAAAATGACGCGCGACGCCGATTCGGCTGAAATGGTCGATTATATAGTCAGACACCGCGCATTCGATATGGCGTACGTCAATTTGTGGGAAGGCGCCGGATCGTATATCAGGGATCTTTTGAGGCAGAAATCAGCCACCGGCGTGTCGAAAAAGCTGAAATCCCTCACCGCGCAGTCGCAGAGAAAGATCGAGAGGATCGTCAAGGCTTTCGACGATAGTTTGAAAAAATGATTTGCTGCCTTGACGGGCGAATTTAATTAAGCTGACGCGAAGCGTCAATTCAGCAATACGCCGTGAGGTGTATTATTTAGCTGCCGCGAAGCGGCTATTTAGCTGCGCGGCGAAGCTGCGCTATTTAGCTGAAAAAGCTAAATTCGGCTTGCGCCGAGCTAAATTCGCCTGCGGCGAGCTAAATATGCCCTGACGGGCGAGCTAAATACGCCCTGACGGGCGAGCTAAATTCGGCTTGCGCCGAGCTAAATTCGCCTGCGGCGAGCTAAATACGGCTGACGCCGAGCTAAATTCGCCTGCGGCGAGCTATACGGAGAGAACTGAAAAACACCGGTTGATATCAATCGGTGTTTATTGTTTTACGTTTATGATCAGAACTTAAATAACGCCGCGGCGAATGCGATGATGAATGCTATGACGCAGACGCCCATAAGCGCCGCGGAAACGATGAAATTGATCTTCAATACGTTATGATTCGCCGCGAGCTTCGTGTCCCTGACGGTTTTTTTGTGCCTTGACGCTATGATGAAAAGGATAAGAGAAACGGTAAAATATATCTCGAATATCAAAGCCACAAGACAGACGGCGGCTATCGTAAGTACGTTTGCAAACGACATTTCGGCTCTCCTTTATAAATGAATAAAAATACAATTATTACACGCGCGTATGTGACTTCACGTCACTGCCACGCTCCCCACATACCGTTTGCGAAATCCGCGGCAAACACGAAAACGTATACCGCGACGGCGACGACAGTCACGGCAAAAAGTACCGTTGATATAATAAGATTTATCTTTAACGGTTTGTTCGCTTTTGCGAGCCGGGTATCTCTGCCGGCCTTTTTGTGACGCGACGATATGATGAAAAATACGAGAGACGCGGCAAAGTATATCTCGGATGTACTGTTCAATAACAATATTGCGACGAGGGTTATTATTTTTGCTGACGACATAACGGACCTCCTGTGTATAAAGAAATATACGTATATTATAAACAATCGCCTTGGCTGTATGATACGGTCAAAGCGATTTTTTATCAGTCTATCAGGTTGAACGCCTTTTTGAGGTCGTCGATCTCCTGCTTTGAAATGTGTACTATCTTGCCGATAGACGAGGAGTTCAATATCGAATGCGCGGTCGATTCAAGCACTTCCATACGGTCGAACGCCTGTAACAGCGTGGAGCCGGTGACTATAACGCAGTCGTTTTGGAAAATGAGCGCGGGACGGTTCGGCGCAAAGCTCTTCGCAACGGATTCGGGATCGAGATAGAATTCGGAGAACGGGCGCTTTTCGATATCGCGGAGCAGTATATAGCTCTCCGGTATCGTGCGCGGGTCGAACGTCGCGTCGGTTACCGCGAACGCCATCGCATACGGCGGATGCGCAAGAAGTATCGCGTTTATATCCGGGTTGGCGTTGTAAATGCATTCGTGAGCGTGAACGGCGCGCGACGGGATCTTGCCCTGCTCCTTCATACCGCCCTTTATGCGGACGAGGTCCTCGGGCTCAAGATACGCCCTGTCGCGTCCGAACGGGGTGATTATAAAGCTGCCGTCCGATAATCTGACGGAATAAGTGCCGTGCGTCGCGGTGAAAAGTCCCTGCTTGTAGGAGCGGCGTATCAGCTTTATCATCTCTCGTCTCGCCTCAAGCTCCTCGGAGCTGTGGCTTCTCGGAACGAAGTCGTCCATAAGCAGATGGAAGCGCGTTTCCGTCATCTTTATATCCTCCTCGGTCAGCCTCTTGATGCCGCCGAGCTTGGAAGCGTATATTTCGAGATTGGCGGAGTAGTCGAGCGTTTCAAACATCATGAACGCCGCGAACATATCGGACGCGCCGATGCATACGCCGTGGTTTTCGAGAAGGACTATATCAACGTCCTTTGCAAATTCCTTACCTATGTTTTTGCCGAGCTCCTCCGAGCCGGGGACCGCGTATTTCGCTATCGAAACGCGGCTGCACGTTTTTCTCACGGTCGGTATAAGGTCGAGATCCGGTATCTTTCTCGCTATCGAGAACGCCACGAGCGCCGGCGGATGAGCGTGGAGCACCGCGTGTATGTCGGGGCGCATTTTATAAACGGATTCATGGAACGGAAGCTCCGACGAAGGCTTATGCGTGCCTATTATCGTGCCGTCGGGTTTGACGCAGATTATATCGTTCCTCGTAAGCGTGCCTTTGTCGACGGACGCCGGCGTTATCCAGATATTGCCGTCGCGGTCCATTATCGACAGGTTGCCGCCTGACGTCGTCGTAAGTCCCTTGTCGTATATACGCTGCATGAACATTACGAGCTGATCGGCGGGGTGCATATATTCTATATTCATTTTGCACTCTCCTTTTTCATATTTGAATATTTATTTTAACGCGGAAATATGAATTTTTCAAGTTATTATTTATCACTATGCAGAAAAATTCCTTATATCATTTGTTATCGGCGCTTTTGCCGCAGAAATTGTTCATAAATATTAGTTTAACAAAATCAAATATTTTGAAAATTTATTGAAAATTTTTATATAAATTTAGAAAAGAAAGGAAATTGGGGGTTGACAAATCCGCAAAAATATGATACTATAAAGCACAAAAATTTTTTTTAAAGTTTTTATTATATGAAATATTTAGTCCGAGCAATCGGAGAAAAGGGAGAAAAACCGTTGAAATACAAGAGATTGGGCGAGGTGCTTTTAGCCGCCGGCACCATAACGGAGGAAGAATTACAAAGGGGACTGGAGCTTCAGAAGGGCTCTAAACAGCGTCTCGGTACCGTGCTTATCGAAAACGGCATAATCACGGAAAAAGAGCTGCTCGACGCGCTGCAAATGCAGTTGGGTCTTGACTTTGTCGACCTTACGAAAATCAACATCCCCACGGAGCTTGCGCAGGTCGTGCCTAAAAACATGGCGAAGCAGTATCAGATAGTGCCGGTGCGCGTTATCAAGGATGAGCTGTATCTTGCCATGAGCGACCCGCTCAACTTCTACGCGACGGAGGAAGTGCGTAAAGCGGTACATAAGAGGATAGTGCCGATGGTCGCAACGGCTTCGTCGATCGAGCACGCGATCCAGACGCTTTACAGCAACGAGAACGCGGCGAGAGCGATAGAGGAAATGAAGCGAGAGGCGGCGGCGAGCGGCGAATCGACCGCGGCTGAGCCCGCTTTCGTGTCCAACCAGCTCGGTGAGGATTCCGTAAACAGCGCCCCGACTATACGTCTTGTCAACTCCATCATCGAGCGCGCGGTGAACGAGCGCGCGAGCGATATACATATCGAGCCGCACGAGGAAAACCTGCAGGTGCGTATGCGTATCGACGGTATGATGAGGGATATACTGAACATACCGAGGGATCTGCAAAGCTCCGTCATATCGCGTATCAAGGTAGTCAGCGGACTTGACATATCCGAGCGCCGCATCCCGCAGGACGGCCGTTTCAACGTAAAGATAAAGGACAAGGATATAGACCTCCGTGTTTCCACCCTGCCGACGGTCTACGGCGAAAAGATAGTCGCGCGTCTGCTCGACAAATCCGCCGGAAAGCTCAGCAAGGAGACGATAGGTCTTACCGGAGCCGATCTTGAAAAATACGAAATGATGACGCGTATATCGAGCGGCGTCATACTGATAGTCGGTCCTACCGGAAGCGGTAAATCGACTACGATGTACTGCATGATAGGCGACCTGAACACGAAAGAGGTCAACCTCGTATCGCTCGAGGACCCGGTCGAGTACAATATCGACGGCGTCAATCAGGTACAGATAAACGAAAAAACGGGCATGACGTTTGCGACCGGTCTGCGCGCGATACTGCGTCAGGACCCGGACATCATAGCCGTAGGTGAGATACGTGACGGCGAAACGGCGGATATAGCAATGCGAGCCGCCATAACCGGTCATATAGTCATATCGACCATACATACGAACGACGCCGTAGGTACGATAGAGCGTTTGCAGGACATAGGCGTTGAGTCTTATATGATAGCGGGCGCTTTGAAGGGCGTTATCTCCCAGCGTCTTGTCCGCCGCATCTGCCCGCATTGCAGAAGGGCGTACAAACCCGACGCCGAGGAAAAGGAAATACTCGGACTCGATCCCGATTCGGACGAGACGTTCTACAAGGGCGCCGGTTGTCCCGAATGCTTTGACACCGGTTACCGCGGACGTATAGGCGTATTTGAAATGCTGCCGATCACGCAGGAGGTAAGACATCTTATTGAACACGGCGAGGGAAGAGAGAAGATAGAGCGCGCTCTCAAGGGCGAGGGCTCCGGCTTCATCTCCCTGCACGACAACGGTGTAAGGCTCGTGCGCGAGGGTATAACCACAAGCAAAGAAGTATTGAGAGTTATAAATGAGGAGCTATAAGCCATGATCATGACGATAGAAGAGCTTGTTGCCAAAGCAAAAAACGACGGAGGTTCCGATATCCATCTGATATGCGGCCTGCCGCCCAAATACAGAGTCGACGGCGAGCTTCGCAATATGTGCGACGAGCCGCTCACAAAGGAAGACTGCGTCGCCTACGCCTACGAGCTTGTGGGCGAGGAATACAAGAAGATGGAGAATATCGGCGAAATAGACTCCGCCGACACGATAGCCGGAAACCGCTGCAGAATACATATATTCAAGCAGCAGGGCACGCCGTCCACGGCGCTTCGTCTTCTGCGCGAGTCGATACCGAGGCTCGATAATCTCGGTCTTCCGCCCGCCGCGCTCAGCCTCACTAACCTGCACAAGGGCATAGTCCTTGTAACGGGTGAAACGGGAAGCGGTAAGTCGACGACGCTCGCGGCGATGCTCGACAGCATAAACCACACGCGCTGCGACCATATAGTGACGCTCGAGGACCCGGTAGAATATATCTACAAGCCCGATAAATGCGCGATCAACCAGCGCGAGGTCGGCAAGGATACGAGGAGCTTTTCGGACGGTCTGCGCGCCAGCCTCCGTGAAGACCCGAACGTTATACTGATAGGCGAGATGCGTGACAAGGATACGATAGAGACCGCCATCACCGCGGCTGAAACGGGACACCTCGTTTTCGGAACGCTCCATACCGGAAGCGCCTCCGACGCGGTCGACCGTATCGTACAGGTGTTCCCCGAGGGGATGCAGACTCAGATAAGATTACAGCTTTCGATGTGTCTTGAAGCCGTTATCACACAGCAGCTCCTTCCGAAAAAGACCGGCGGCAGAGCTCTTGCGGTCGAAATGATGATAGTCACCGACGCCATAAGGAACCTCATAAGAGCCGGAAACACTCCGCAGATTGCTAACGCCATAGCGACGAGCGCCGCGATAGGCGGTCAGACGATGGACCAGGCGCTTATAAAGTTGTACCGCTCCGGTGTTATTTCAAAGGAGGTCGCGGTACATTTCGCACACAATCAGGACTACATCAGGAAAAACGCTGTTTAAGCGATATGAAACGTAACGTATTAAAAGAAAAAATAAAGAATAATAACGGCGTTTCCCGCCTTGTGTTCATACTCATAGCGATAATACTCGTACTTATCATCCTCGTGTCGATCCCGATATATATTTATTACCGCAAGCAGTCGGAAAAGATCGGCTGTACGCAGGGACTCGACACGGCGACGAGACAGCTGTACGACGCGTACCTTATGGGTGACATACACAGCGTCGCGGACGCCAGAAAACGTATAACGCTCGTTATGAACGGGTGGGAGGATCTTTGCCCGGCTTACGGCGATATATATATTGTCGAGAGCAAGGACCCGGCGGAAAAGCCTTACCGCCTCGTCTGCGGTCTGCACTGCGACGATAAAAAGGAAAAAACAAGGCTCAACGCCGATAACGTTTTCGAGCAGGTCAAAAAGCGCGTCAAGGAGCTTCGCGCTCTCGGCGATAAATATCCCTCCGCCGTTACCGTAAAGCTAAACGGCAAGGAGCTTACCGCGCTGCTCGTAACGTCGCCGACGGATATAAAGTACGGCACGTCCATTACGGACAACGTAAAGGGAACGGTCGCGTATTACGGCATAACCGGCAATTTTGCGTTTGAAAACACCTCCGGCGTGCCGGAGGGCTCCGTCTGCTACTTCAATTTCGCGGACGAGGACAACGGCGCCGTCTTCTGCGAGCCTGAGGGCTGGTGGGGCAGCAGCTATGGATATATACTTGACAAATAACCTATAAGCAGGTGTAAAAATGGTAAAATACAAATATTCCGCAATGTCGAAGGACGGGCAGAAGGTGTCCGGCATCATAGACGCTTTCAACGAGCTTGACGCGGTCGACAGAATAAAGGAAAGCTGCAGCATAGTGCTGAAGCTGACCGAGGTCAAGGAGGAAGAGGGCTTCCTCAATATGCAGGTCGGCAAGCCGAAGCTCAACACAAAGGCTTTTACCGTTATGTGCAGCCAGTTTGCCATAATTTTAAGCTCCGGCATACCGATAGCGAGAACTGTTGAGCTCATAGCCGAAAAAACGACGAACAAGCCGCTTAAACAGATGCTTCTGAAGGTCGCCGCCGACGTCGACGCCGGCCGCTCCATATCGGCGAGCTTCGAGGAGCACGGCGCAAAGCTTTTGCCGCCGACGTTCGTCGAGACGATACGCTCCGGCGAAGAATCCGGTAATCTCGACAAAGCGTTCGATACGATGTACCGCCATTTCGACAAGCAGGTAAAGATGAAGAACAAGGTAAGGGCGGCTCTCGCGTACCCGACGTTCGTGCTTATCATAGCCATCGCCGTCGTTATCGTGCTTATGGTAAAAGTCGTTCCTACGTTTACCGCGATATTCGACAGTTACGGCGCAGAGCTTCCGCTTATAACGAGGATACTTATAGCGATATCGAACTTTTTCCGCAAATCGTACCTTATTATCATCGCCGTAATAGCCGCGGGCTTTATAGGATACAAGGTCTACAACAACACGGAGCAGGGAAGACTGAATATAGCGAAGCTCCAGCTTAAAATACCGATACTCGGCAACATCAGGATATTAAGCGCCGCAAGCGAATTCGCAAACTCCATGACGACGATGCTCGGCGCGGGTCTTCCGATGACGAGGGCGATCTCGATAACCGCCAAGGTAATAGAAAACTATTACATAAGCCAGGAAACCGGCAAGCTGGCGGGCAAGATAGAAGAGGGCAACGCGCTCGCCGCGGTAATGCGGGAGCAGAACATAATGCCCGCGATACTGATAGACATGGTCGGCGTCGGTGAGGAGACCGGTGAACTTGAGGATACGCTCCACACCATTGCCGGTTATTACGATACCGAGCTTGAAATGGCGATAGCCGCGGCTATGAGAAAGCTTGAACCGGCGCTGCTCATAGGCCTTGCCGGAATCGCAGGCTTCATAGTCATAGCTATATACGTCGCCATGTTCGATATGTACGGCGCTATGTAATTATGATATCCGTATACGACAATACATTTATTCTTGTTTATTCCATTGCAGTCGCGTTTCTGCTGGGCGCCGCGATAGGTTCGTTTCTGAACTGCGCCGCCTACCGTATATGCGAGGGACAGAGCTTTATAAAGGGCAGAAGTCACTGTACATCGTGCGGTCACGAGCTTTCGTTTTTCGACCTCATCCCTGTTTTCAGCTTTATTTTTCTGCGCGGCAGATGCCGCTACTGCAAAAGCAAGC
Organism: uncultured Ruminococcus sp.; assembly: GCA_902784545.1. Lineage (GTDB taxonomy): Bacteria > Bacillota > Clostridia > Oscillospirales > CAG-272 > UBA1248. Next base: position 7,975 of record CACZVC010000065.1, read on the forward strand.
TGTCGCCCCGGTATCTGATAACGGAGCTGATATTCGCGGCGCTTACGGTCGGGTGCTTGCTGCGCTTCGATCTTACGCTCCTGTGTCTTCGGAATTACATATTCTTATGCTGTCTGTTCTGTCTGACGCTGACGGATCTCAAATCGTACATCATACCGAACGGATGCATAATAATCTCCGCCGCGGCGTGGCTTTTATACCTGCCGTTCTCCGGCATGGGCTGGAAGGATATACTTTTCAGCGTCATTGCGTCGGTAGTTTACGGCGGCGGCATACTTCTCATTTCGCTTTTGCTTGACAAGCTGCTCAAAAAAGAGAGCATGGGCGGCGGCGACATCAAGCTTTTCGCGGTCGTCGGGCTTTATTTCGGGCTCGTCGGCACGCTGTTCGCCGTTATCATCGCGTGCGTTTTAGGTCTTATATTCGCCGCCGTGATAAAAAAGAAAAGCAAGGAAGGCAAAAAGCCGTTTCCGTTCGGTCCCGCTATCGCGGTATCGTCGGTCATAATGATGTTTGTCGGTCAGAGTATCACAAACTGGTATCTCGGGCTGTTTTAAATAAACTAAATAGCAAAGAAAGGTGATAACAACTATGGCAGAGACGATTTTAGGCATAGACTTCGGTTATGAAAGCCTGAAGTTAGCTCTTGTGAGCGGCGGTCAGGTCAAAAAAACCCTTATAGTCCCAATGCCCATAAATCTCATCAAGGAAGGCAGAGTCGTCTCAACGGAAACGATGGGCGAGCTGATCCGTACCGAGGTAAGGAAAAACGGTATGAGCTGCCGCTACGCCGCCGTCGCTTTCCCGAACGAGACGGTATTCGTCAGGAACGTTATGATGCCCGTCATGACGCACGACCAGCTTTTATATAACCTCCCTTATGAATTCCGCGACTACATAACGGATGAGCTTAAAAACTACATCTACGACTACGCGGTAATAAAGGGACCGGAAAAAGAGCAGGCGGCCCCGGCTCCGGAGGAAAAACCGGAAGAGAATCCGGAGGGCGGCGAGGAAGAGGCAAACAGCGATAACGACGGGCAGAAGCTTCAGCTTCTGGCGGCGGCTGTGCCGTCCTCTATAATGGACGACACGCGCGCATTGCTCCGCAAGGCGGGCTTCAAGCTCGCGTGCGCGGCGCCGGTCGTTTCCAGCTACATAAACCTGATACGCGGCCTAGATAAAAAGAAGCGCCCGGAATCCGGCGAATACTGCATACTCGACCTCGGTTACAAAGAGGTTAGGATGTATATGTTCAAAAACGACGTCAACATCGCGACGCGCGTGCTTGAAGTCGGTATGTCCGTTATGGACGACGTTTTAGCCGAGGCTTATAACGTGGACGTACATCTTGCTCATACGTATCTTTTGACGAATTACGACGGATGTCAGACAAAGGACGCTTGTCTGAACGCCTTCAGCAATATCGCCGTTGAGCTTATGAGGGCTGTTAACTTCTACAACTTCAGTAACCCCGACAGCCATCTTACGGATATATGGCTCTGCGGCGGCGGCTCCGTTATACCGTCTCTTGCCGAATCCATACAGAACACCCTTTCAATGAATATACATCAGGCTTCCGAGCTCGTGCCCGGCGGTGACAGGATCGAAAACTGCAACTCGCTCGTGCAGGCTATCGGAATAGCCATGAATTCCGGGAGGTGAGCGGTATGGCGTTGTTGGAAAAATCCGCAAAAACAGACGCGGCAAAACAGAATGCTAACAAAAAAATAAAGATTCCGAACAAAAAGACGTTAAACTTCGCGCTTATCGGTCAGAAAAAGATAAATCCGCTTGTAGCCATAATCGGCATTATCGTGATAATAATCGCCGCGGTGCTTTTCAGTAAATTCGCGGTGTTCGACAGACTTGACAAGGTCGCGAAGGCTCAGCTTGAGGTATCTCAGCTGAGAAGTCAGATAAGCGAGCTTTACGCTAAAATAGCGGGCTACGGCGATCTGAACGACTTATACGCGCATTACACGTATAACGATATGTCGGAGGAGGAGCTCAACCGCGCCGACAGGATAACGGCGATAGAAATGCTTGAAAAGCTTGTTGAGCCTGACGCCGTGCTCGTCTCGATGTCGTTCAAGGGCAATACGCTCACCGCAACCGTGACAGCTCCGACGCTTCAGGTCATAAACGTCATATCCGGACAGATAAACCTTGAAGACAGCGTAGACTACTGCACGGTAAACGTGGCGACGAGAGATAACGATAAGGAAGAAGAAGAGATAAAGGAAGTCAAGGCGACGATAATCGTCTACCTGAAAAAAGCTCTTGAGGAGGTGCCTGATGAAAATACTGAGTCGTGATTTTACAATCAGGGAAAAGATCATAATCCTCATCCTGCTCGTCCTGCTTCTGGGACTTGCATACTATCAGTTCGTTGATAAGCCCGTGCGTTCCGCGCTTGAGACCGCCGCAAACGAAAAAGCGGCGCTCGAAACAGAGCTTACCGCGGTAAAGACCAAGGTCGCCCAGCTCGAAAAGATGAAAAACGAGATAGACGACATTACAAAAACCGGCGCTTACGCCAAAATGCCGAGCTACGACAACCAGAAGGAGGTTTACAAGCTTTTAAACGACGTCTTGCGAGAGACGGGATATAATATCCAGTTCTCGAACCGCGTGCAGTCCGGCAACATGGTAAGGCGAAACATAACGCTCAGATTCTCCGCCGACAGCAGAGATACGATCAAAAAGGCGTTGAAACAGCTGACGGGAAGCGATTACCGCTGTCTTATAGGCGATATGACGATAACACCGGTAAACGGCAGGAACATAAAAGAAAACTATACCGTTACCGCTACGATCACATTCTATGAGACGATGTCCGGTGCGACGACGAATCAGGGCATAGATTCAACGAAATGAGTACGAATTGAACAAAACAGACTGATGAAGAAATTTCATCAGCCTGTTTTGAGTGCAGACAAACTCCCTCAGTCAGCAAAGCTGACAGCATTCCGCTTGCGGTGCCCAAAATAATCTGCGCGGTACTGCCGTACCTTTGCTTGATTATT
>CACZVC010000066.1 GCA_902784545.1 uncultured Ruminococcus sp.
AATACCATAGATAAAATGCGTAATATTATTGACAAACGCGGTGATTTGTGATATAATACCGTCAGATCGGACAAGGAGGGACTGCAAAATGGCGCAGACAAACGTTAATATAAGAATGGACGAGGAAACTAAGATAGCTTTCGATAAATTCTGCGATGAGATAGGGCTTTCCGTCAGCGCGGCTTTCAATATATTCGCCAAAACGGTAGTCAGGGAAAAGAGGATACCGTTTGAGATAACGACTGACACGCCGTCGGACAAACAGAGGGCGATATACGATTACGGTGAAAAACGCAGACCGTACGCCGGATCAGGCTGTATGGTCGAGGATATTTTAGGCGACGAATAAAATATATCGATATATTATATATTATAATCTTGACAAATGCTTATAATATGAGTATAATTATCAATGAATGAAATGATAACGGATAAACCGAAAACAGTGATCGTCGGAGGACCGACGGCAAGCGGAAAATCAGACACGGCGTTAAAGCTCTGCCGCGATCTCAACGGCGGGCTGATCTCCCGACGTGACGGAAAAACCGAAAACCGGACCGCCGGCCGGTCGGTGAACAAAGTGAAAGGAGATTAGAATATGAGTGAAAAAGAATATGCAATGAATTTGCTTGACGCGATACCGAAAGCGATGTTAGGTCACGTTATCGCGTATATGCAGGGAATAATGGCAAGCGACGCGCAAGACGACGAGTTTTGTGAAGAACTGATAGAGGAATATAAAAAAGACCCCGATAAAGGACAGTTTATTTCGTTTGAGGAGATGGCGCGTTTAAGCGGGGTAGACATCAATGAAGTATGAAATACTGATCGATAAACCGGCGCAGAAATTCATTTTAAAACAACCGGTTCCTCTGAGAAAGAGATTGCTTTCCGCGATATATAAGCTGCCTGAGAACGGCGATATTAAAGAATTAAAAGGAAATCCCGGCTTTTTCAGATTGAGGGTCGGTGATTTCCGTGTTATCTATACCGTAAATAACGAACAGCTTGTTGTCCGTGTTATCAACGCGGGTAATCGCGGCGACATTTAAAAACAGTAAAGATGACGGGAAAACCTGAAATCGTTATCGTCGGAGGACCGACGGCAAGCGGAAAATCAGACACGGCGTTAAAGCTCTGCCGCGATTTCAACGGCGAACTGATCTCCGCCGACAGTATGCAGATATATAAAAGGCTCGATATCGGTACGGCGAAGCCGACGGCGGACGAGCGCGCGCTCGCGCCGCATCATCTTATAGATATCGTCGAGCCGTGGGAGGATTATTCCGCCGCGGATTTCGTCCGCGACGCAAAGGCGGCGATAAAAGACGTTTTATCACGCGGAAAGCTGCCGGTGATATGCGGCGGCACGGGGCTTTATATCGAGGCGCTTTTGCACCCGACGGATTATTCCGCGCAGACGGGCGCGGACGTGGCTCTTCGTTCGGAGCTGATGAAAAAGGACGCGCACGAGCTGTGGCTCGAGCTGAACGGGATAGATCCCGCGGCGGCGGCTAAAACTCACGAAAACAACAAAAAGCGCGTTGTAAGAGCGCTTGAAATATACTATACGACCGGCAAAACGAAGACAGAGACCGATAAGATACAAAAAAAATACGAGCCGGAATACGACGTTCTGCTTTTGCTGTGCGGCTTTTACGACAGAGAAAAGCTATACGATCGCGTGAACCGGCGCGTTGATATCATGATCGCAAACGGTCTTGTCGAGGAGACGGGGAGACTGCTTGAAAACGGCGATCTCAAAGAGGGTACGACAGCGTATCAGGCTATCGGATACAAGGAGCTTTTTCCGTATATCAAAGGCGAAAAAACGCTTGAAGAATGCACGGAAAGGCTGAAACAGGCTACGCGGAATTACGCGAAAAGGCAGATAACGTGGTTTTCACGCTATGACGGCGTTAAGATAAATTCTTATGACGAGGCGAAAGAAAAAACGCGGGCGTTTCTTGAAAAGGAGATGACGGAAAACGGATAAAGAAGTACTGAAAAAGGGAATAAAATACATCCTGTCGTCTATCCTTGCGCTCTGCGCGATCGTTTATATAACGTATCACATAATTACGTATTTCAAGACGGATATGCGCGTCGAGCCGGTGCAGGCGGCGGAACAGCTTGACAGTATAACGCTCACCGGCGTCATATTCCGCGACGAGCGCATAGTTTATTCCGCCAAGGACGGCGGCGTCGTGCGGCTTTTCTCGAACGGCGAGAGGGTGTCGAAGGACGCTGTCGTGGCTCAGGTCTACGACAGACTGAGCAGCGAGGATTACGCGCTTTCCAAAATTGAAAAAAGCCTTGAGATATTGAACGACAGCAACAAGGTGTCCGACAATTCGACGAAAAATCTCGACGCCAAAATAAACAGACTTTACTACACGATACGGCTCAAAAGCGAGGAGGGCGATTTCAGCACCGTCGCGGAAAAGACGGACGAGCTGCTCGTGCTTATGAACCGCCGCGAGATACTGATAAACCGCAGGATGAATTACAACGAGGAGATAGCGGAGCTGAAAGCGCAGAGAGAAAGGCTTATTTTCTCCGGCGCCGCGGGCACGGGCGTCGACGTAAAAACGCCGGTATCGGGTTACTTTTCCTCGTTTGTCGACGGATATGAAAACACGTTTACGGGCGGCGCCGCCAAAAGCCTCGGCTATGACGATTTGTCAAAGCTGCTTGAAAAAGACCCGGAAAATCTGTCCGTGACGGCGGAAGGCTACGCCGTCGGCAAAACGGCGCTTTTACCCGTGTGGTATCTGTGCGCGAAGACCGACAGGGACACGGCGTACAAGCTGTCCGAGGGCAAGCCGTACACGATCAGCTTCCCGATGGCTTCCGGAAGCGAAACGGAATTCAGACTTTCCCGCATAGTCGTTGAAAACGGCGGCGACGGCGCGATACTCGTTTTTGAAACGGACTTACAGTCGCGCGAGCTCGGCAGCGCGAGAAAGCAGACCGTTACGATCGTACGCGAAAAGATAACGGGGCTCCGCGTGCCTGTCAGCGCGGTTAGGACGAACGACGAAAACGAGGTCGGCGTGTATATTCTGAAAAACAACCGCGTGACGTTCAGACACATCGAGATACTGACCGAAAAGGACGGCTGGTGCATAGTAAAGGAATTCGCGCCCGACGAGGAGGGCTACGCCGATATGCTCCACAAGTACGACAGTATGATAGTATCGGGCAAAGGTCTGAAGGAGCAGGTCGACTCCGACGACGGAGAAACGACCGAATATGAAATAAGGATTTTCGGATAAAGGAGACGGATATGATAGAAAAAAGAGTTTCTGAATCGGTGCTCTTGAAGGCGATGAGCACGGGCGCCGATTACGCCGAGCTTTACGTTGAGGATACGACGTCCGACAGCGTAAGCATGATCGCGGACTGCGTTGACAGCGCCAACACCGCGAGGGACAGAGGCGCGGGCGTGCGCATATTCTGCGGCACGAATTCCGTATACGCCTACGGTAACGGCACGGATGAAAAGTCGCTTATGGAGCTTGCGGCGAAAGCCGCGGCGGCGGCGTCGACCGCGAGATCCGCGAAGATCGACCTGGTTTTGAACGAAGTGAAATTCGATCCCGTCTGCCGCGCGGAGATACCCGCGGACAGCGTTGAGAAAAAGATCAAGGTCGACGCGCTCAAGGAGGCGTATTTCGCCGCAAAAGAATACGGCGAGGAGATAGTTCAGGTAAGAGGCGGTCTGTCGTCGAGCAGCAAACGCATATACGTCGCAAACAGCGACGGCGTTATAGGCACGGATGAAAGACCTTATATAAGGCTCGCCGTGAGCGCCGTGGCGTCCGACGGCAAGGAGAATCAAAGCGGCTTCGTCGGTCCCGGCGGCGGCGCGGGATTTGAATTTGTGCGCGGACTCGACCTCAAAGCCGAGGGCAGAGAGGCGGCGAGGATAGCGACGACAATGCTTCACGCGGGCAAATGCCCGGCGGGCAAAATGGCTGTCGTGATGGGCAACGCGTTCGGCGGCGTGGTGTTCCACGAGGCGTGCGGACACGCGCTCGAGGCGACGTCCGTGGGTCTCGGCAACTCCGTGTTCTGCGGCAAGCTCGGACAGAAGATAGCAAACGAAAAGGTAAGCGCCGTCGACGACGCGACGATGACGGGCGAATGGGGCTCCCGCGCAATGTCGGACGAGGGCGAAAAGACGGAGCGCATTCAGCTTATAAAAGACGGTATCCTGACCGGCTATATGATAGACAAGCTCGGCTCGCGCCGTATGAATATGCGCTCGACCGGAAGCGGCAGACGTCAGAATTACGCCTTCGCTCCGACCTCGCGTATGTCGAACACGTTTATCTGCGCGGGAAACGATAAGCGCGAGGATATCATAAGCGGCACGGAATACGGCCTTTTCGCCTCCAAAATGGGCGGCGGCTCCGTAAACCCGCTTACCGGCGAATTCAACTTCGCGGTCATGGAGGGTTATATGATACGCGGCGGCAGGATATGCGAGCCGGTGCGCGGCGCCACGCTTATCGGCAAGGGCTACGAGGTGCTTCTGAACATCGACATGGTGTCCGACGATCTCGTGCTCGGTCAGGGTATGTGCGGCTCCGTATCGGGAAGCATTCAGACAAACGTCGGCCAGCCCATGATAAGGATTTCCGAGATAACGGTCGGAGGTGAGATAGAATGAGCAATATAAACGAATTCTGCAAAAAGATACTTGATTACGCAAAGGAAAACTGCGGCGGCGAATACGAGGTATACGCCGCAAACGGCGAGAGCTTCCGCGTTGAGGTGCTCGACGGGCAGATAAAGAATTACAGCGTAAACGACTACGCGGGAATTTCATTCAGGATAAAAAAGAACGGAAAAATGGGCTACGCCTCCACGTCGTCCTTCGACGAGGACGGAATACCGGAGCTTGTCAGAGCCGCGTCGGACAACGCGGCGATAATCGAAAACCCGGACGAGCAGTTCATTTTCTCCGGCTCGGAAAAATATCCGTCGCCGAAGGTTTATAACGAGGAGCTCGACACCGTCACAGCCGAGGAAAAAATTGAATTCGCAAAGGAAATGGAAATAAAGGCGAAGGCGGCGGACCCGAGAATAATAAAGGTCGAATCGAGCACGGTAATATCGGGCAAAAGCACCGTCATAATCAAGAACTCCAACGGTATGGATCTTTGCGAAAGCTCGAATTACGTCGCCGCCTACGTTGTACCGATAGCGTCCGACGGCGAAAAGATGAACGACGGCTTCGGCGTCTGCGGCGGCTTTGACAGGTCGTGCCTCGACGCGGACAAGGCGGTTAAAAAAGGCGTCGGAGAGGCGATAGACTTCCTCGACGCGAGATCCGTAAAAAGCGCGCCGATGCGCATAATTTTCAGAAACAGCGCGATGTGCGATATGATAGAGACGTTTTCCGGCATTTTCTCGTCGGAGAACGCGCAGAGAGGGCTTTCGATGCTCGCCGGTAAGGAGGGCGAAAAGATAGCGGCGGACTGCGTGACGCTGACGGACGATCCGACGACGGACTTCGGCTTCGGCTCGCGCGCGTTCGACGCGGAGGGCGTCGCGGGACGCCGCACGGTCGTCGTCGAAAACGGTACTCTCAAAACCCTGCTTTACAACCTCGAAACGGCGCACAAAGCGGGCGTGGAATCGACCGGCAACGCATCGAAGGGCGGCTACACCTCGCCGATAGGCATTTCCGTATCGAACTTTACGCTTACCCAGGGCGAAAAAACGCTTGAACAGCTCGCCGGAAAAATGGGCGAGGGGCTTATCATAACCGAGGTGTCGGGGCTTCACGCCGGCGCGAACGCCGTTACGGGCGACTTCTCGCTTATGGCGAAGGGCTATCTTGTCGAGGGCGGAAAGCAGGGCAGAGCCGTCAACGGCGTTACCGTTTCGGGCAACTTCTACGAGCTGCTCAAAAACATAGAGGAGCCGGGCTGCGACGTTTACCGCAATATGTTCGGCGAGGCGATCTCCGCTCCGTCCGTGCTTATGGGCAAGCCCATGTCCGTGGCGGGAGAATAAAATGGAATTTCCCGGAATAAAGGAGAATATCGAGCGGATAAGAGATGAGGCGGGGGCGGCTGAGCTGCTCCTCGCCACAAAAACGGTCGACTGCGACCGCATAGAATACGCGGTAAGGGAATGCGGCGTAAAATATATAGGCGAAAACCGGGTGCAGGAGCTGCTTGAAAAATACGACAGGTTAAAAGAGCTTCCGTGTGAGCTTCATTTCATCGGCACTCTGCAAAAAAACAAGGTCAAGTATATAATCGACAAGGTGAGCCTTATACACTCCGTCGGAAGCATACCGCTGTGCGAGGAGATAGACCGGCAGGCGAAAAAGCACGGTATCGTGATGAACGTTCTGTGCGAGGTCAATATCGGCTGTGAGGAGAACAAATCCGGCTTTTTGCCGGACGAGGTGCCTGAGGCGTTTGAAAAAATGCTGTCATATGACAACGTAAGACCGTTAGGTCTTATGACAATGGCTCCCGTTTGTCAAAATAAATCGGATTATGTAAAATATTTTACTAAAACTTACCGTTTGTATGTTGACAACTGCATAAAAAAAGTGGATAATAAGTATAAGCCGATACTGTCTATGGGTATGTCCGGCAGTTACCGCGAGGCCGTTATGTGCGGCTCCACGATGATACGGATAGGCTCCGGCGTTTTCGGCGAACGGACTTATCAAATATAAAAATAATTTAAAGGAAGGGTACATAAAATGGGATTTCTGGACAGCTTGAAATTCGGTAAACAGCATTTCAACGACGATGATGATTATGAGAAGGACGACACGGATGAAGAACTCGACGAGGAGGCAGTCATCGAACCCGCTTCGACGAAGACGGTAACGGAGCCCGCTCCCCAGCAGAAACAGCAGACCAGGACCGGCACGAGCGTAAAGCTCGACGGCGCCGCGCTTGAACTGAAGGTGGTAAAGCCCGAGCGTTACGATACCGTACCGCAGATAGCCGACCATCTTCTCAACCGCCGCACGGTCGTTTTGAACCTTGAGGTTACGAACAAGGAGACCTCGAGAAGGATCATCGACTTCCTCTCCGGCGTGGCTTACGCCATAGACGGCAGATTGAGCAAGGTCGCCGTAAATACCTACATCATCACTCCCGCCAACATAAACGTTTCGGGCGAGGCTCTTGCCGAGGAGAAAGCCGCGGCGGAGGCGAGCGAGGACGGACATTACAGCGAGGACTGATAAACCGTAATAATGGAGATCGTATCGGCGCTTTTATCGGGTCTTATATACTGCTCCTTATGGGCGGTGTTGATTTTGATCTGGGCGTACGCGATATTATCCTGCGTTTTGCCCGGCGAAGACACCGGTGTTTTGAGGTTACTCTCTTTTATCGCGGCACCGATATTATTACCGTTTGATCAAATGACAAAAAAGTCGAGAGCGGGCGGCGGACTGTTTTACCTGTCGCCGGCTCTTGCTTCTGTTGTTATCGTTTTTGTAATGGCGATACTGCCTTAATGATTGTATAGGATCGTTTGATATGGAACCTGCACAGCTTAAAAAAAAGAATTTCAACCGCGCCATCCGGGGCTACAACACCGACGAGGTGGACGCGTATATTTCGAGCCTCGCGGATAAATACGAGGAGCTTTTGCGCGAAAACTCGGAGCTTGAATATAAACTGAAAGCGTATTATGAGAAGACCGAGCAGGCGCAGGCGGGCGAGGAGGAGCTCCGAAGCACCATAGAGCTTGCCAAAAAAGCGGCGGATAAAATAGTTTCCGACGCGCAGGCGCAGGCGGATCTTCTGTATTCCGCCGCCAAGGACAACACCGACAGGGTGCTCCGTTCTTTCAGGAACACCGTCGCGCAGGAGGCGCTCGTGCTCCGCAAGCTCAAGCTGGCGGTAGCCGATATGCGAAGCGTTATATATAAGCAGTATTTACAGAATATTGAACAGCTTGAACAGCTCGCGCCGAAAAGCAAGTACGAGGACGATCTTTCCGAGCCGGCGACAGCCGAATATATTCGCGCCGTTATCGACGGGATGAAAAACGACGTGGAGAATTTAAAGACCGAGGAGCCGGAGAAAAAGACCGTATACGACGAAAGAGTTATGATAGCGCGCTCGAGCGGCGTTTCCGTATCGAAAAAATACCGCATCGCCTCCGTGCGCGATACGATAAAGGAGCTAAACCGTCAGATACTCTCGGGCGAGGAGCCGGAGAAAAACAGTATCGGCGAGGAGGTCCCGGGAGAGGTCATCGTTCCCGAGAACGACGATATAAGGCAGAAAAAGCGCGAAATGCCGAAGAAAAAGAAAAACAGCAAGAGGGAGCTTTTCAATGCCGACGAAGAATAAACTTGCCGAAACGTGTAAAAACAACGTCGTGCCGTATATTATATGGCTTCTTATCTCCGCGGCGCTCGTGGCAGTCGACCGTATAAGCAAGGTGCTTATCGTCAGATACCTGCCGGACGGAAAGGAAGTGCGCGTGATACCGTACGTTTTCAACTTCGTATACGTCGAAAACAGAGGCGCTGCGTGGGGGATACTTGCGAACAACAGATGGGTGTTCATCGTAATATCGTCGATAGCGATAATCGGCATAGCGTTCGCCCTGCTTTACCTCGCAAGATACAAAAAGCCGCTTGTGTCGTCGCTCGCGCTGATCTTCGCGGGCGGTATCGGCAATATGATAGACAGGCTTGCGAACGGCTACGTCGTTGACTTTATACAGTTCGATTTTTTCAAAAAATTCCCCGTATTCAACGTCGCCGACTCGTACGTTACGATAGGCGGCTTTATGATAGTCATTTATCTCATATTCTTCGATAAAACTCTGTTTGCCAAAAAAGAGAAAAAAAGCGATGAAAACGATAACAGTGACGCCGGAGCTTGACGGTCAGCGCCTTGACACGGCGTCGTCCGTCCTTTTCGGTATAACGCGGAACGCCGCCTGCAATCACATAGACGACAAAAGCCTTACCTTAAACGGCAGAGCGGAGAAGAAAAACTGCCGCGTAAAATGCGGCGACACCATCTGTCTTGCCGAAACGGAGCTGAGGCAGCCCGCCGCGCAGCCGGAGGACATACCGGTAAAGATCGTTTATGAGGACGATCATATCGCCGTCGTCGACAAGCCGAAGGGTATGGTCGTACACCCGGCTCCCGGTCATTACGAGGGAACTCTCGTTTCCGCGCTGCTCTACCGTATGAAAGGACGGCTGTCCGGTATAAACGGTGTCGAGCGTCCCGGTATAGTCCACCGTATAGACAAGGACACGAGCGGACTTCTTATAGTCGCAAAAACAGATGAAGCGCATATCAAGCTCTCCGCGCAGATAAAGGATCATTCCTTTATGCGAAAATACGAGGGGATCATCGTCGGCAGGACGCGGCAGGATAAGGGAACAATCGAAAAAACAGTCGGCAGAGACCCGAAAAACCGGAAAAGAATGGCGGTGAACGTCGAGGGCGGGCGATATGCGAAAACCGATTACGAGCTATTGGAGGCGTATAACGGCTTTTCAAAAATGCTTTTCACGCTTTATACCGGAAGAACTCATCAGATAAGAGTGCATATGTCGAGCGAAGGTCATCCGCTTATGGGCGATACCGTGTACGGCGGTGGAAAAACGCCGTTTGAAAAACGGTACGCCGATATTTTGCAGGGGCAGTGCCTGCACGCCGGACACATCGGCTTCGTTCACCCGGTAAGCGGCGAATATATGGAATTCACATCCGATATACCGGATTATTTTTTGAAAATAACAGATTTATTAAAAAAGCAGTAGACGCTATTATTTTTTTTAACTTGTAGCGTGATGTTTTGTTAATATAAGAGGTATATAATATAATAAAGAAAAAACACAGCAAGAAAGGCTTTTGCTTTTATGAAGAATGATAAAAGCAGGATCTTTATTCTGCTTGCCGCCGCGCTGATAACAGCGGTAGGCTTCGCGGTCATCAGGATCATACTTGTTATTAACTATTACGACGTTGAGGAGGGCTTGTACTCCGTGAACGCGGTCGGCGTCACGCCGGCGCGCATTCTGTTCGGCGTAAGTCTGGCGCTTATCGGTGCGCTGTCGTTCATACTGCTGAAAAAGCGCGAATTCAAGCGTATGCCGGAGGCGAATCACGGCGTGGTATTCACAAGCGCGATGTGCGGCTTTATGTTCATATCGTCGGCGATACTCGTGTCGTACTACTTTCTGCCCGCGCTGTTCAAAGCCGTGTTCGGAAGCGGAATGAGCCTGTCTTCATACGCCAAAACCGATGAAGGCATAAATATAGTGCTCCTTATTATGCTTCTTTTGTCCGTAATATTCAGCCTCGTGTCGTCGCTTTACTATTTCTGGTGCGCGTCGACCACGACGAAGCTGAGAAAGCTGAATTACAGACTGCTGTCGCTTATGCCGGTGCTCTGGGGTATATTCTATCTGATATTCATGTATTTCAAAAAGGATACCGTGATAAACAGCCCCGAAAGATATATTCTTCAATTATCGGTGATAGCCGTTATGCTCTGCTGCGTTGCTGAGGCGAGGTTCCATTTCGGCGCGGCGAGGTACAGAACGTACGCAGCCTTGTCGCTTATAAGCGTTATGGCGGTCATAGTCGGTCCCGTACCGTCGTTCATACTGACAGCCTTCTGGGTCATGCCGTTTACCGTGGAGACCGTTTTCAACGTTTTACAGATAGCGATGGCTGCATATATGATCGTCCGTCTGATATCCGTATCGTCGTCGGAGACAAAAACCGAATGATCGCGGTAAAAATCCGTTATGTGAATACAAAAAGGGGCTGTCGCATTAAGTGACAACCCCTTTAATGTCCTTTAAGGGACAATTCATGAGCCGTAAGGCTCAATTCATGTTCGATACGAACAATTCATGCGGCGATAGCCGCAATTCACGCGCCGTTT
>CACZVC010000067.1 GCA_902784545.1 uncultured Ruminococcus sp.
TCATTTCAGAAGCGGAAAGGATCGCAACAGCTATCGCTATATCGTAGGACGAGCCCTCCTTTTTGCGGTCGGCGGGCGCAAGGTTGACGGTCAGACCGCTTTGCGGGAATATCATACCCGAATTCATAACGGCGGCGTTTATGCGCTCCTTCGATTCCTTTATCGCCGTGTCCGGCAGGCCGACTATCTCAAAATAAGGCAGGGTGGGCGCGCTGTAACATTCGCACGTTACGACGTAACCGTCGATACCGCGCAGACCGCAGGTGTATACAGTTGAGAGCATACGTTTTACCGCCTTTTTTTTCAAGATAATATATTATACCATTCTAAATGAAAAAAATCAACGGTATAGAGTTGAACAATTTGATATGTGATACTGAAACGAAAGAGAAAAAGCCTCTTTTCGGATATAATACTTGATTTTTACATAAAAATATGGTATCATCATATCAATAATAACGTGAGGATGATTTTATGAACGCCAAAAAAACGTTTTCCGCGTCGGCTCTGGCGGTACTGACCGTCGGCGTCGTCTCTTTCATTGTTGCAAATCTGATGTATTTCGCTTTCTCTCTGCTTCAGGGCGAGTACCCGTTTTTAGGCTCGGACCACGCGACGTGGATAATACAGATAACGGCGATGTACGTTACGGCGATACCCGCCGCCTTGTGCGTCATGCTTTTTCTGCCGAAATACGCGCCGGAGAAGAGAAGCCTCGGCGCGGCGGAGTTTTTCCGGTATCTGCTCTGTTCGTTTCCGCTGCTTGTCGCGGGAAATCTGGTCGGCACGCTTCTGACGCTCGTGCTGACGCTCGGACGGAGCGCGTCGAATCCCGTACAGCAGATACTGACGGAGAATCAAAGCCCGCTTATGTACGTCACCGTCGTGCTTATCGCGCCGGTTTTAGAGGAGCTGTTTTTCAGAAAAGTGCTGATAGACAGACTGGCGGTCTACGGCGAAAAAAACGCGATACTGTTTTCAGCGATACTTTTCGGCATTTTTCACGGCAATATAGGTCAGCTTTTCTACGCCGCGCTGATAGGGCTTCTTTTCGGTTACGTTTATGTGCGCACGGGGAAAATACGGTATTCGATCTTGATCCACGTCATAATAAACTTTATCGGCTCGGTCGTCTCATTATTCGTTCTGAAGCTGTTTCAGCCGGAGGCGCTTACGTCGGCGCTGCAGAGCGGCAGTCTTGATCAGATATTGAAACAGATACCGCCGCTGCTTGCCGTCGGTGCGTATTTTATCAGCTATTACGGTCTTGTCGCCCTGGGCGTCGTTATGCTCGTAAAAACGATACGCCGCCTGACGTTTGCCCCCACCGCGCTTGAAATAGAAAAAGGCAAAAGGATAAAGACAGTGTACGTGAACGCCGGTTTTATCATCCTGTCGGTCTATTGTCTTATAAAGATCGTTATCAATTTACTGACGTAGGGGGAAACTTACGCTTGCCGATCCTTTGGAGGAAACGGCGATACTTAAAGAGCCGTCGGTCGCCTGTTTTTCAAAATGTACGGCTTTGCTATGAAAAGCTTTACGCGAAAGGCGGTGCGGAGGACGCTGAAATAAACTGCGGCGTTATTATGATCAATATGAAGACGGCAGAATACCGTATTTCGCGTTATATGGAGAAATGACGGCGGGGGCTTGCTCCCGCCGTCACCATCATCCGCCGCCCCGCCTCACGCAGGGGATATACAAAACAATAAGCGTTTTTTTACTCACTAACAAAAAAACGGAAGCCTCGCGGCTCCCGTTTTTTTATTGGTCATTATTCGTACAGCTTGCTCATATTGCAGAGTTTTCTGTATTTCTCCTTCGCCTGCTTTTCAGCCTGCGCAAAGAGCTCCTCCGCTCTTTCGGGGAACGCTCTGACGAGAGAATTGTATCTCGTCTCCGTCATTATGAAATCACGGTAGGACAGCGACGGCTCCTTGGAATCGAGAGTGAAGGGCTGTTCAGCGTCCGGATTGAATCTGAAATTGAACCAGTAACCGGACTGAACGGCGAGCTTCGTCTCCTCCATGGCGGTCGCAAGACCCTTCTTTATACCGTGGTTGATGCACGGAGCGTAACCGATTATGAGTGACGGTCCGTGATACGCCTCAGCCTCGGCTATAGCCTTGACTGACTGCGCGTAATCGGCGCCGAGAGCGATCTGCGCGGTGTAAACGTAGCCGTAGGACATGGCTATCTGCGCAAGATCCTTTTTCTTCGTGTTCTTGCCGGCGGCGGCGAACTGCGCGACTGAGCCGGTAGGAGTCGCCTTGGACGCCTGTCCGCCCGTGTTGGAGTAGACCTCGGTATCGAATACGAATATATTGATATCCTCGCCGGAGGCGATGGCGTGGTCAAGACCGCCGAAGCCTATATCGTAAGCCCAGCCGTCGCCGCCGAAGATCCATACGGATTTCTTTTCGAGCATATCGGCGGAAGCGACTATCTCACGCGCCGCGTCGGAATCGCACTTCTTTGCAGCTTCGAGCAGAGCCTTGCCGGCTTCACCCGAGAGCTTGCCGTCGTTCATGACCTCGAGCCACTTCGCGCCGGCTTCCTTAGCTTCGGCGGAGCTGCAGTCGCAGGCGATGAACTTCTTAACGGTTTCGGCTAATTTCGCGCGTCTCTGTCTTACGGAGATCGCCATGCCGAGACCGTATTCGGCGTTGTCCTCGAACAGGGAGTTTGCCCACGACGGACCCTTGCCGTCCTTGTTTGTCGTGTAAGGAGTGGAAGGCGCGGAGCCGCCCCAGATCGAAGAACAACCGGTGGCGTTCGCTATCATCATCCTGTCGCCGAAAAGCTGTGTGATCAGCTTGGCGTACGGCGTTTCGCCGCAGCCGGGGCAGGCGCCCGAGAATTCAAGCAGCGGCTGCTTGAACTGGCTGCCCTTCGGGGATTCGGGCTTGAATTTCGCAAGCACTTCCTTGTTGTCGCAGTATTTGTATGCAAGCTCGAAGTGCTTCTGCTGATACATCATATCGTCTATCGGCTTCATCGAAAGAGCCTTTTCGCCCTTCTTGCCGGGGCATACGTTCACGCAGGAGCCGCAGCCCGTGCAGTCGAGCGTCGAGGTGACTATCGCGAACTTGTAGCCGGGCATAGCCGTCATCGGGACGGTCTGCATATCGGCGGGTATCTCGTCGCCGTCGGGTATCGCTACCGGTCTTATAACGGCGTGCGGGCAAACGAGCGAGCAGAAGTTGCACTGTATGCAGTTCGCGGAGTTCCACGACGGAACGTCGACAGCAATACCGCGCTTCTCAAACGCCGCGAGACCCTGCGGGAACGTGCCGTCCGCGTCCTCAACGAACGTGGATACGGGCAGATCGTCGCCCTTCTGAGCGTTGACGGGAGCGAGTATCGTCTTTTCGAATCTTGCGAGCTTGCTTGCGCCCTCGAGGTCGTGCTTTTCAGCCGGAGCTTCCTTCGCGTCAGCCCATTCCGCGGGAACGGGTATCTCAACGAGGTTGGCTATGCCGAGGTCGATGGCGGACTGGTTCATCCTGACTATGTCGTCGCCCTTCTTCGCGAAGGATTTAACGACGGCTTCCTTCATATATTTGACGGCTTCGTCTATCGGGATGATGTTGGCAAGCTTGAAGAACGCCGCCTGAAGCACCATGCTGAAACGGTTGCGCAGACCGAGCTCACGCGCGATCTTTACGCCGTCGACGGTGTAGAATCTGACGTGCTTTTTCGCGAGGTCCGCTTTGACCTTCGCGGGCAGTCTTTCGTTCAGCTCCTCGGCGGTCCAGCCGGTGTTGAGCAGGAACGTGCCGCCGTCCTTGATATCCTTCGTCATATCGTACTTGTCAAGATACGATACGTTGTGGCAGGCTACGAAGTCCGCCATGGATACGTAATACGGGCTCTTTATGAGCTTGTCGCCGAAACGGAGGTGGGAGATCGTGACGCCGCCCGACTTCTTGGAGTCGTATGCGAAGTACGCCTGTACCTTCTTATCGGTGTGGTCGCCTATTATCTTTATGGAGTTCTTGTTCGCGCCGACCGTGCCGTCGGAGCCGATGCCCCAGAACTTGCAGGAGATCGTGCCGGCGGGGACTGTATCGGGATTTTCCTCTCTCGGCAGCGACAGATGCGTTACGTCGTCGTTTATGGACAGCGTGAATCTGTTGACCGGCTTGTCCGAGGAGAGATTCTTGTAAACGGCTATGATATCGGCGGGGGTGGTGTCCTTGCTGCCGAGACCGTATCTGCCGCCGACTATATCGTCGACCTTGACCTTTTCGTCCTCAAGCGCTTTTACGACGTCGAGGTAGAGCGGCTCGCCTATGGAGCCGGGCTCCTTCGTTCTGTCCATAACGGCTATCTTTTTGACGGTCGCGGGCAGAGCGGCGGCGAGGTGCTTCGCCGAGAAAGGTCTGTACAGTCTGACTTTTACAAGACCGACCTTTTCGCCCTTGGCGAGGAGGTAGTCTATCGTTTCTTCGATCGTGTCGCATACGGAGCCCATCGCGATTATGACCTTTTCAGCGTCGGGCGCGCCGTAGTAGTTGAACAGCTTGTAGTCTGTGCCTATCTTGGCGTTGACCTTGTTCATATATTCCTCGACGACGGCGGGAACGGCTTCGTAATAGGGGTTGGAAGCTTCTCTTGCCTGGAAGAATATATCCGGGTTCTGCGCGGTGCCGCGGAGAACGGGATGCTCGGGGTTGAGGGCGTTCTTTCTGAAAGCCTCGACCGCGTCCATATCGACCATCTCTTTAAGATCGTCGTAGTCCCATACCTCTATCTTCTGGATCTCGTGGCTAGTTCTGAAGCCGTCGAAGAAGTGTAAGAACGGAACTCTCGATTTGATGGTGGAAAGATGCGCGACGGCGCCCAGATCCATGACTTCCTGTACGCTGCCGGAGCAGAGCATCGCAAAACCGGTCTGACGGCACGCCATAACGTCGGAATGGTCGCCGAAGATCGACAGAGCGTGGGAAGCGAGGGCTCTCGCGGAAACGTGGATAACGCAGGGCAGAAGCTCGCCGGCTATCTTGTACATATTCGGGATCATGAGCAGTAAGCCCTGTGAAGCCGTGTACGTGGTCGTGAGAGCGCCCGCCTGGAGCGAGCCGTGAACAGCGCCGGAAGCGCCGCCCTCGGACTGCATCTCAACGACTCTGACCTGCTGTCCGAAGATGTTTTTCAGTCCGTTTGCAGACCAGCTGTCTGTGACTTCCGCCATAACGGACGACGGGGTGATCGGGTAGATTGCGGCAACTTCCGTAAACGCGTACGATACGTGCGCGGCGGCGTTGTTGCCGTCCATGGTTTTCATTTTTCTTGCCATGTTTGACCTCCATATATGTGTTTTGATGAATAAGAATACGGATTGAACCATACTGAATCATTATATTGTATATATTGGAAAAACGCAGGAGTATTTGTGTAATCTTTTCGTAAATTTTTTACAAGTCCCGCGCTTCGCCCGCGCCCGACGACTTAAAATATGAATACTATAAAACCGAATTATAATATACGGAAGAATGGGAAATGAAAAGCCGAAAATATATCAAAATTAAATTTTTGTGTACGCTTTTATTCTACAAAAAAATCCGCCGGGGCGGATTATCATATAAGCAAGTACACCGAAGGGGAAGTTTGATATGCAGACTGTTTCATTTGCCGAAAGGAACGGAGAGCTTACGGCGTCGCTTCACGGCGAGCTCGACCATTGTCTCGCCGTGTCCGTCAGACGCAGGATAGACGACAAAGTGACCGAGGTCATGCCGGGAACGCTCGTTCTCGACATTTCCGGCATCACGTTCATGGACAGCTCCGGACTCGGGCTGATAATGGGCAGATACACCTATTGCCGCACGCTCGGCGTCGGCTTCCGCCTTTACGGCGCGGACGGCAGGGCGAAGAAAATACTTGAAATGGCGGGGCTTTGCTCCGTTATAGACGCGGAGGACGAAAAGAAAGGAAAAACAGATGAAAAAACCACCCGTAAATGAAATAAAGCTTGTTTTGCCGGCGATACCGGAAAACGAATCCGTCGCCCGCGGCTGTATATCTCAGTTCGCCTCGAAAGCCGACCCGACGGTGACGGAGCTTGCGGATATACGCTGCGCCGTGTCCGAAGCCGTGACAAACTGCGTCGTGCACGCCTATAAAAACGAAAAAGGCTCCGTTTACATAAACGCGCGGCTGTACGGCGACGGCAGACTTACCGTCAGAATAGCGGACAGGGGCTGCGGCATACCGGACGTGGAGCTTGCGATGACGCCGCTTTACACCACCGACAGCGGAGGCGAGCGGAGCGGCATGGGCTTTGCGATAATGCAGACCTTCTGCGACAGGATAAAGGTCAGATCGACCGTCGGACGCGGCACCGTTGTGTTTATGGAAAAACGACTGGGGCGCTGATCGCGCGCCCGCGGAGGGTTTTGCATGAACAGTCAGAAGCAGTTTGATTATTCAAAAAACGCGGAGCTTATAGAAAAGGCGCAGAAGGGCGACAAAACCGCCATGGAGGAGCTCATAAACGCCAATATGGGGCTTATACGCAGTATCGTGCCGCGCTTCGCCGACCGCGGCGTCGAATACGAGGATCTCGTGCAGATAGGCGCCGTCGGCATGATAAAAGCCGTAAAAAGCTACGAGGCTTCGTACGGAACGGTTTTTTCGACGTACGCCGTGCCGCTCATCATAGGCGAGATACGGCGCTTCCTGCGCGACGACGGGATAATAAAGGTCAGCCGCACGGTCAAGCGGACGGCGCAGAACGCGATGCGGCAGAAAGAAAAATTCGTATCCGAGCACGGATACGAGCCGCGTATTTCCGAGCTGGCGAAGCTCTGCGATACGTCGGAGGAGGAGCTGACGGAGGCGCTTGAATCCGCGTACCCGATGCATTCGCTGTCCGAGACCGTCGGCGACGAAGAAAACGTTACGCTTGAGGGAGCCGTCCGGTCGGACGACGACGGCATAAACGACCTCTGCGAAACGCTTTCTTTGCGCGAGGCGGTGAAAAAGCTTGACGAATTCGAGCGCAAAATAATCTATATGCGCTATTTCCGCGACTATTCTCAGCAGCGCACCGCGGACGCGCTCGGAATTTCTCAGGTCAAGGTCTCGCGCGCCGAAAAAAAGATATACGAAAAGCTGCGGCAGATGCTTACGGTGTAGACCGCCGCGCATTCGGCAGATCGATAATATAAAACAAACAGAGTTCCTTATCGCACGTAAGGAACTCTGTTTTGTATCAGTCTTCTACCTTGATTATCTGTTTGCCGTCGTAATAACCGCAAGCCTTGCAAACTCTGTGGCTGAGATTGTACTCACCGCACTTGGGGCATTTGGTCATACCGGGCATTTCAAGCTTCCAGACGTTGCTGCGTCTTCTGTCGCGTCTTGCTTTGCTGACCTTTCTCTTCGGTACTGCCATTTATTCGCACCTCCTTATAAAGTAGCTTTGTCGTTATCGTTTTCGTTTTTGTGACCGCAGCCGCAGTCACCCTCGTTAAGATCCTGTCCGCATACCGGGCAAAGACCTTTACAATCCGTTTTGCACAACGGCTTTGACGGGAAGCTGATGGAAAGCTCCTCGTAAACGGGACCGTCAAGCTCTAACTGCCTGTCGGCGTATACGATATACTCGTCGTCCTCGAGCCTGCTTCCGTCGGACGATACGATGCGCTGAAAAACGCATTCGCAGACGCCCTCCGTCTCCTTTCCGCACCTGCTGCAATGAGTCGAATACGGAAGAGAAACCGTGCAGTCAAGCTCGCAGTACCCCGAAATATCGCGTACCGTCCCTTTGACCTTGATATCGCCTCTTACCGTCATATCAAGCCCCTTGAAATAAACCGAAGCCTCATCGTCCAAAACGTTTTGCGTGAAGCTGAAAGGGAGTTCTTTTACCTCACCGTTTAAAACGGGCGACAGATCTAACTTCATACTTATCTCCGAAAATAATGATATGCGCGATATCGGCGTTAGTCGCACAAGATATTATAACCGCTGCGCTTTAAAATGTCAATAGGCAAAAAAAGATATTTTTAAATTTTTTGTTAAAATTCCGGCTTTAAACGGGCGCGGCGGGGCGTTTTTGTTGACAATGCGCGCCGGATATGATATAATAACGGCAGAAACAAAAGGAGTGATAATATCATGAAAAGAGTTATTGCCGCCGCGGCGGCGCTGATATTCTGCTTATCCGCGCTTTGCGGATGTCTTGAAAAGCCGGAAGGGAATCACGCGGCTTCATCCGTCACGGAGAGCGCGACGGACCACGGGACCGTACCGGCGACGGAGACAGGTAAATCCGGAGCCGAAATGTCCGGCACGGAGACTGAGCTCCGGGAAACGGAAGCCGAGACGACCGGCGCGGAGACAGCGCCTGAGGAAACGGAAGCCAAAACGACGGCAGACACGGAGCCTCCGGCTGTGTACGATATCGAAAACTTCGACGCCGAGCTTATGGAATTCATAGCGTCAAAAACAGACGACAGCTTCATGATCTCGCCGCTGTCGTTCAAATACGCGCTCGGTATGCTTCTGGCGGGAGCCGGCGGAGAATCGAAGACCGGGCTAATGACCGCGCTCGGCATAAAAAATCTTTCGGAATTCGAGGATCTTATAAAGGAATTCAACCGTTTTGCGGAGGGCTTTGAGGACAGCTTTGCAAGGGAGCTTGAGGAATACCGGGAGGGCGTGAAAAAGGGCTGGTACGGAAAAGACGATCCGGAGCCCTGCCGCGTGCTTCGCGTCGCCGATTCGGTGTGGAAGCGAAACGACATACCCGAGGATTTCAAGGAAGATTATAAAATGCGTTTACAGATGTACGGCGCGGAGCACCGCGGCTTCGATCTCTCAAGCGTCATACGCGACGTAAACGACTGGGCGAACGAAAAGACCGAGGGGATGATACCGAGGCTTCTGCCCGACGATTACGACGTCAGCGATCTCGCCGTTATACTGATGAACGCGCTTTATTTCAAAAACAGCTGGAAAGATAAATTCGAAAAAGGCGCCGAAAACGGCGGCGATTTTACGACATCGGACGGTAAGACCGTAAAAAAGACGTTTATGAGCGTATCGACGGGCTGCAGATACTACAAGGACGACAAAACGGAACTTGCCGCCGTGAAAATGAACGGAAATACAGAAATGGTGTTCGTTCTGGGAGATTTGAAAAACGTCGCCGATAAGATAAAAAAGGCGGAGAACAGGGACGTGACCGTTAAGGTGCCGCTGTTTGAGACGGAAACGTCGCTTGATAAAAAAGAGCTCTGCGATTTTCTGAAATCGCGCGGAGCGGACGAGATCTTCGATGAAAGAGCCGATTTTTCTGAAATGACGGACCGCGATATATACGTAAGCGATATAATTCAGAAGACGAAAATAAAGCTCGATCAGAACGGCGTTGAAGCCGCGGCTGTGACAGTCGTATTTATGCCGGAAAAAAGCGCGTATGAAGAACCGAAAACGTATATAGAATTCACAGCCGACAGAGCGTTTTCGTACTATATCATAACCGCGCCTTCAGACTGGACGTCGTCGTCAGGTACGGTGCTGTTCGAGGGCAGACTCGTAAAATGACGATCCGGGGTCGGTCTGAATGATTTTGCGTAAGTCTTTCGGTACAGCGTAATAGTTACGGCGTTCTTCAAGGCTTTTACAGGATGATCCGGTCGCGGAGCAGCGCGGCAGAAGCCGGCGTATCAGCTGCAGGCGATATCCCGCGGCGGCGCTTCCGTGCCGTATACAGCGCGGCAAAATCTCATAAAACACAGTCCGGCACGGAAATAAATATTTTTCCGCGCCGGTTTTGCGTTTCAAAACCATAATACTGATACAGGAAAAATATTTGGGCTTTGCGAAAGCAAAGCGCGCCGCCTTGCCGGCGGTAAAATCTTTAAGTTAAGCGGGCTAGTATTGATTATATGTCCGCTTTTTTGCCGCACATTTATGCGATACGGCAAAAAACGCTCTTATGACCGCATCTGACGTCAGAGCAGACAGATTTTTCAGCGACGAATAAACCGTAAAACGTCTTTGATTTTACGGTCGTTTGTTGTTTTCGCGGCATTGAGATCAAATTTATGCGCTCCCGGGCAAATTCTCCGTGTAAAATCGGGGAAACGGCACAAACACCAATAAGCCTCGCCGTATTCGTCATTTTGCAAAAAGCAAATGCGATACCCCGGCGGGGCTGTGTTTCCGTACCGTTACACGGCAAACGCGCCTGATTTAAGACAACGCTCCGCCGCCGTCGGCTGAAAATGCCGGCGGCAAATGACAACGGTCGGACGGAACAAGAAATACAACGCTTTATCCCTGTATTCCCGTTCTATTTATATTATTATATTTATTCCTTATTAAGTGCGTTTTTGCCCGGGACCGTCCGGAACAGTTCCGGCGGTCCCGGATATTCGTTTTACGGAGCGGCGACAGTTACCTTCGGAGTCGGTACATTGGTCTCGCCTTTCAGCAGTCTCGTAAGATCTGCCGCGTCGGCGGCGCTTACGCTCGCGTAGCCCACGCCGTGTTCATTGACCGTGAGTACAAACCAGTTATATCCGTCCGGGTCGTCTGTCGTTATCTGCGTGTATCCGCTCAACGGCTTTTCTTTCAGAAAATACGTACCGTATTCAAATTCGCCTACGTAGACGGTGCCGTGATCGTCGGAGCTTATAAACGCGCTGACGAGATCGCCGTTTACGTCATAACCGGATATACCGGTGCGGTCGACTCTCAATATCTCAAACTTTGCGCCTTTAAGCGGATCGTAAGTCGTAGAGATCTTTTTGAGTATGACTTTTCTTGTGTCTTTGCTTATGTTGAGTATGCCGTACGTTGAAATGTCGGGAACGTCCTTCGGTGTGACGGTAGTCGCGTTAACGACCGTCACGACTTCGATCCTGAACTCCTCGTTTGCATTCAGAGTTAT
>CACZVC010000068.1 GCA_902784545.1 uncultured Ruminococcus sp.
ACGAAGCATAATTTACAATATATATGACAATAATTTACTTTGCGGCAATATTCGGACTTTACATTTTATCTCAAAAAAATAAATATTATAGTGTTGAAATTATCCGGTCAAAGTGATATTCTTTTAAACTGTACTATTATGGGGAGTATGCCGTTTTTTGAGTTCAATAAACGCGTACGCCCGCGTATAAGAAATATAAAATGGAGAGGTTAACATGTTCAAAACCCAAAAGCTTGGCAAGACCGAGAGGGTGAGCTTCTCAAGGATCGAAGAAGTTCTGCCGCTCCCGAACCTGCTCGAAATTCAGAAATCTTCATACGAGTGGTTTTTGAAGGAAGGTCTCAACGAGGTACTCCGTGACGTATCTCCGATTACGGACTATTCAAACAACCTGATAATCGAGTTTATCGACTACAAGCTGGACGAGCGCGCCAAATACCCCGTGGAGGAGTGCAAGGAGCGCGACGTAAACTACGCGGCGCCGATGCGCGTCACCGTTCGTCTTACGAACAAGGCGACGGGCGAGGTGCAGGAGGATCTCGTTCATCTGACGGAATTCCCGATGATGACGGACAACGGCACCTTCGTCATAAACGGCGCGGAGCGCGTCGTCGTTTCGCAGATAGTCAGATCCCCGGGCATCTACTACCACGGCGACCTTGACAAATCGGGCAAAACGATATATTCGTCCACCGTCATACCGTACCGCGGAGCGTGGCTCGAATACGAGTCCGACACGAACGACGTTTTCTGGGTCAGAATTGATAAAAACCGCAAAATACTGATATCCATACTCATCCGCGCTCTCGGCATCGAATCCGACGCCGACATACTCAATTTCTTCGGCAACGAGGAAATGATGCGCGCGACGCTCGAAAAGGATATTCTCGTCGACGAGGCGCAGAACAACGGCACCTCGATAAACGAGGAAGCGCTTAAAGAAATATACAAGAGGCTCCGTCCGGGCGAGCCGCCCACACAGGAGAGCGCTCTCATACTCATAAACAACCTCTTCTTCGATCCGAAGAGATACGACCTTGCAAACGTAGGCCGTTACAAATACAACAAAAAGCTCGCCATCGGCGCGCGTCTTATCGGCAGAACGCTTACCCGTCCGGTCGTAAACCCCGTAACGGGCGAGTTCATGTACGACGCCGGCACAGCCGTGACGAAGGAAATAGCGGACAAGATAGAATTCGCGGGCGTGAACGAGGCTTACGTGGAGCTTGACGACGGCGCCGAGATGAAGATACTTTCAAACGGCACCATCCGCGCGGAAGCCGCGCTCGGATTCGATCTTTCCGAGGCGGGCATTACCGAAAAGGTCAACCTTTCCGTACTGCTCGACATCATGAACAAGTGCGGCGGCGACCGCGACGCGATAATCGCCGAGGCTCAGCTCCGCGCCGCGGAGCTCGTGCCGAAGCACATCACAAAAGAAGATATTTTCGGCTCCATCAACTATATGCTCTGTTTAAGACACGGCATTGGTACTATGGACGATATAGACCATCTCGGCAACCGCCGTCTGCGCTGCGTGGGCGAGCTTTTGCAGAACCAGTTCCGTATCGGCTTCGCGCGCATGGACAAGATCGTACGCGAGAAGATGACGGTACAGGATCCCGAAAAACTGAATCCGAGGGATCTTATAAATCCGCGTCCGATAGTCACGGCGATACGCGAATTCTTCGGCTCTTCACCGCTCTCCCAGTTCATGGATCAGTCCAACCCGCTGGCTGAGCTGACACACAAGCGCCGTCTTTCCGCTCTCGGTCCGGGCGGTCTGTCGCGTGACCGCGCCTCGTTCGAGGTGCGTGACGTTCACTACACGCATTACGGCAGAATGTGCCCGATAGAGACGCCTGAAGGTCCTAACATAGGTCTTATCTCATATCTCGCTTCTTACGCGAGGATCAACAAATACGGATTCATCGAAACTCCGCTCCGCCGCGTCGATAAAGAGACGGGCGTAGTCACGAACGACGTCAGATATATGACCGCGGACGTGGAGGACAACTATATAGTCGCTCAGTCGAACGAACCGCTCGACGAGAACCACAGATTCGTACACAAGAGAGTTATAGTCAGAGACAAAAACGAGGTGCGCGAGGCCGACCGCGAGGACGTCGATTATATGGACGTTTCGCCGAAGATGGTCATGTCCGTCGCCACGTCGATGATCCCGTTCCTTGAGAACGACGACAACTCCCGCGCTCTGATGGGCTCCAACATGCAGAAGCAGGCGGTCCCGCTGCTCACGACCGACGCTCCGATAGTCGGCACCGGTATGGAATACAAGGCAGCCGTCGACTCCGGCGTGTGCGTCGTCGCGAAATCCGCCGGTACGGTCGAAAGAGTCACCGCGGACGACGTCACGATCATCACCGACGAGGGACGCAAAGAGGTCTACACGCTCATCAAATTCAAGCGCTCGAACCAGGGCACCTGCGTAAACCAGAGACCGATTGTGAACGTGGGCGACCGCATTGAAAAGGGCGACGTCATAGCCGACGGTCCCGCGACTTCAAACGGCGAAATAGCGCTCGGCAAAAACGCTCTCATCGGCTTTATGACGTGGGAGGGCTACAACTACGAGGACGCCGTACTTCTGAACGAAAGACTCGTGCGCGACGACGTTTACACCTCCCTGCACATAGAGGAATATTCTCACGAGGCGAGAGAAACGAAGCTCGGTACCGAGGAGATCACGAGAGAGATCCCGAACGTGTCCGAGGATACGATAAAAGACCTTGACGCGGACGGTATAGTACGCATAGGTACGGAAGTCCGCGCGGGCGATATACTCGTCGGCAAGGTAACGCCCAAGGGCGAGACCGAGCTCACTCCCGAGGAAAGACTGTTAAGGGCTATCTTCGGAGAGAAGGCGCGCGAGGTAAGAGACACCTCTCTGCGTCTGCCGCACGGCGAATCCGGTATAGTCGTTGACGTCCGCGTGTTCTCGCGCGAAAATCACGACGAGGACCTGCAGCCCGGCGTAACGAAGGTCGTAAGAGTTTATATAGCGCAGAAACGTAAGATCTCCGTCGGCGACAAGATGGCGGGACGTCACGGCAACAAGGGCGTCGTTTCCCGCATACTGCCGCCCGAGGATATGCCGTTCCTTGCCGACGGCACGCCGCTCGACATAGTTTTGAACCCGCTCGGCGTTCCGTCCCGTATGAACATCGGTCAGGTGCTCGAGGTACATCTCGGTTACGCCGCGAGAAAGCTCGGCATCAAGGTCATGACGCCTGTTTTCGACGGCGCGAAGGAAGAGGATATAGCGGAGCTGCAGAAGATGGCGGGCATTTCGCTCACCGGCAAGACGACGCTTTACGACGGCAGAACGGGCGAGCCGTTCGACAACCCCGTGACCGTCGGCGTTATGTACTACCTCAAGCTCCATCATCTGGTCGACGATAAGATCCACGCGAGATCGACGGGTCCGTACTCTCTCGTCACGCAGCAGCCGCTCGGCGGTAAAGCGCAGTTCGGCGGTCAGCGTTTCGGCGAAATGGAGGTCTGGGCTCTCGAAGCCTACGGCGCCGCCTACACCTTGCAGGAAATACTGACGGTAAAGAGCGACGACGTAAAGGGACGCGTCGACACCTACGAGGCCATAGTCAAAGGCAAGAACATACCCACTCCGGGCGTTCCGGAATCGTTCAAGGTGCTTGTAAAAGAGCTTCAGGCGCTTGCGCTCGATATAAAGGTGCTTGACAAGAACGGTATGGAAATAGAGCTTTCCACGCTTACCGACGATACCGTGCCGGACAGCAGCTACACCACCTCCGAGGATCTCGGACCGAACGTATTCAGTGATGAAGAGGCCGCCGACTCCTACACCGTATCCGACGAGGATACCTTTACGGACGAGGGTTATGTAAAAGAGACTTCCGAAGATGACGACGACTTCTACGAAGATTCCGATTTTGACGAAGAATAAGGTGAACGGGGTAACAAAATGTTAGAGAAAAATATTTTCGATTCCATAAAAATAGGTCTCGCTTCTCCCGAAATGATCCGTTCGTGGTCATACGGCGAGGTGCTGAAGCCCGAAACCATAAACTACCGTACTTTAAAAGCCGAGCGCGACGGTCTTTTCTGCGAAAAGATCTTCGGTCCGACGAAGGACTGGGAGTGTCTTTGCGGAAAATACAAGAGAGTCCGCTATAAAGGCAAAATATGCGAGAAATGCCACGTCGAGGTAACTCAGAAGAAGGTCAGACGCGAGAGGATGGGTCACATAGAGCTTGCGACGCCGGTCTCCCACATCTGGTATTTCAGAGCGATACCGTCGAGAATGGCTACGCTCCTCGACATCTCGCAGAGAACGCTTGACAAGGTGCTGTACTTCGGTCAGTACATCGTGCTCGAGGTAGGCGAATTCTCGTCTCAGACTCTGCACGTCATGCAGCCTCTGACGGAAGCCGAATACAGAAAAGAGCTTGAAAAGTACGACGACGATTTCAGAGTCGGCATGGGCGCGGAGGCGATAAAGGAGCTGCTTCAGAAGCTCGACGTCGACGCTCTGTGCGAACAGCTCAAAGCCGAGCTTCAGACCGCCGTCGGTCAGAAAAAGGTCAAGCTGATAAAGAGGCTCGACGTTGCCGAGGCGTTCCGCAAATCCGGCAACAAGCCCGAATGGATGATACTCGACGTCGTTCCCGTTATCCCGCCGGATCTCCGTCCTCTGCTCCAGCTCGACGGCGGCAGATTCGCTACGTCCGACCTGAACGACTTATACAGAAGAGTTATAAACAGAAACAACAGACTGAGAAAGCTCATCGAGCTTGATGCTCCCGAGATAATCATAAGAAACGAAAAGAGAATGCTGCAGGAAGCCGTCGACGCTCTGATCGACAACGGCCGCCGCGGCAAGCCCGTGACCGGACCGAGCAACAGACCGCTCAAATCGCTGTCCGAAATGCTCCGCGGTAAACAGGGACGTTTCCGTCAGAACCTGCTCGGCAAGCGCGTCGACTATTCCGGACGTTCCGTTATAGTCGTCGGACCGGAGCTGAAAATATATCAGTGCGGTCTGCCTAAGGAAATGGCTCTCGAGCTGTTCAAGCCGTTCGTTATGAAACGCCTTGTGGAAACGCAGAAGGCGACGAACATAAAAGACGCGAAAAAGAAAGTCGACCGCGTGGATTCCTACGTCTGGGACTGCCTTGAAAACGTCATAAAGGAGCATCCCGTTCTGCTCAACCGCGCGCCTACGCTTCACCGTCTGTCGATACAGGCGTTCGAGCCGGTGCTCGTCGACGGCCGTGCGATAAAGCTCCATCCGCTCGTATGCTCGGCGTTCAACGCCGACTTCGACGGCGACCAGATGCCTGTACACGTTCCGCTGTCCGCGGAGGCTCAGGCGGAAGCCCGCTTCCTTATGCTCTCCGCTTCCAACCTGCTGAAGCCGGCTGACGGTAAAGCCGTCGCCGTTCCGTCGCAGGACATGGTGTTAGGCTCGTATTACCTCACGCTCGCCGCGTCCGACGCGGAGCTTGACGAATACGTCGCTTATAAAGAGGCTCACGGCGGAGTTATCCCCGAGCATGATGAAAAATACGGCTCGTATACGATAAAATTCTACGAAGAATCGCTCGTCGGCAGAAACAAGATGTTCTTATCCGAGGACGAGGCGATAATGGCTTACGAAAACAAGGTCATAAGCCTGCACACTCCGATAAAGGTCCGCGTAACGAGAACGGTCGAGGGACAGTCCTATACCGGTATTATCGACTGCACGCTCGGCAGACTCATATTCAACAAGCCGATACCGCAGGATCTCGGCTGGGTCGACAGAACGAAGCCCGAAAACAAGCTCGCGCTTGAGATCACCTTCGTCGCGACGAAGAGCGCGCTTTCCAAGATCGTCGACCGCTGCATAAAGCTCCACGGCAGCTCGGCTACGGCGTCCGTGCTCGACGCCATCAAGGCTATGGGCTTCAAGTATTCGACGAGAAGCTCGCTTTCGATAGCCGTTCCCGATATGACGATACCGAAACAGAAAAAAGCTCTGCTTGAGGAAGCCGAGGCGAAGGTCGCCCAGCTCACAGAGTTCTTCAACGACGGTATGATCTCCGAGGAGGAGAGATACAAAAAGGTCGTCGAAACGTGGACGAAGACCACGAACGACGTTACGGACGCGCTTCAGGCGTCGCTTGACCCGTACAACCCGATAAAGATGATGTCGGATTCCGGCGCCAGAGGCTCCATAAAACAGATGCGTCAGCTTGCCGGTATGCGCGGACTTATGTTCGCCACAAACGGTAAGACGATGGAAATACCGATAAAATCCAACTTCCGCGAGGGTATCAAAGTTCTGGACTACTTCATAGGCGCGAGAGGCTCGCGTAAATCGCTTGCCGACACCGCTCTGCGTACCGCCGACTCCGGTTATCTGACCAGACGTCTCGTCGACGTATCGCAGGAGGTCATCATAACCGAGACGGACTGCGGCTCGAAGGAAGGTATCGACGTTTACGAGATAAAGAACGGAAACGAAGTCATAGAGACCTTCAAGGAGAGGATCTTAGGCAGATTCACGATAGATCCTGTCGTAAATCCCGCGACCGGCGAGGTCATAATCGGCGCAAACGAGATGATGACGGATAAGATATGCGATAAGATCATCGCCGCCGGCATCAACCGTCTGACCGTAAGGACGACGCTCAAATGCCACGCGAGAAACGGCGTCTGCGCTCACTGCTACGGCATGAACCTTGCTACGTCGAAGCCCGTTACCATAGGCGAGGCTGTCGGTATAATCGCCGCTCAGTCCATAGGCGAGCCGGGTACGCAGCTTACGATGAGAACGTTCCACTCCGGCGGTATAGCCGGCTCCGACATCACGATGGGTCTTCCGAGAGTCGAGGAGCTGTTTGAAGCCCGCAAGCCGAAGAAGACTGCGATACTCGCCGATATGAGCGGTACCTGCTCCATAGTCGAGACAAAGCGTTCGAGAAACGTTACGATAACCGGCGAGGGCGGCGAAACGTCCACGCTCGCGGTGCCGAATATCATGACGCTCAAGGTCAAGGAAGGCGATTACGTTATGAAGGGCGATCCGCTTTCCGACGGCAACATGGCTCCCGCCGATATACTCGTCACAAAGGGACTTACCGCTGTTTACGACTACATCATAACAGAGGTACAGAGAGTTTACCGCGACCAGTCCGTTGATATAAACGACAAGCACATCGAGGTAATAACCCGTCAGATGACGAGAAAGGTCAAGGTCGAGGACGCGGGCGATACGAACCTGCTCTCCGGCACGCAGATAGACGTTTCCGAATTCGAAGCCGAAAACGACAGGATTCAGGCGAAGATCGACGCCGGCGACAAGACGCTTATGCTTGCTACCTGCTCGCCGGTACTGCTCGGCATCACGAAAGCCGCGCTGCTCACCGAATCGTTCCTGTCAGCCGCGTCGTTCCAGGAGACCACGAAGGTGCTCACCGACGCCGCTATCAGAGGCAAGGTCGACCGTCTTGAAGGTCTGAAGGAGAACGTGATAATCGGTAAGCTCATCCCCGCCGGCACCGGTATGGAGAGATACCGCAATATAGAGGTCACGAAGGTCGGCGGAAACGCGCCCAAAAAGACCGATTACAGCTTCTCCCCCGACGAAAGATAAAATAAAAAAGTCCGCATATCAAGCGGCGCGCCCGTAAAGGCGGTATATGAATTACCGGCTGATATAAGGAAAGAAAATCCTTATTTCAGCCGGTTTTCTGTCGCATACCGGCGCAAGCAGGACGTTTTTGCGCCAAACGCCGGAAAAGTGAAAGCTGCCCGCCCGCTTCACCGCCGACCGGCCGGCATAACGCGGCGGCGCTTCCGTGCCGCGCAAAGCCCGGCAAAATTTCATAAAAACAATATCCGGCACGGAAATAAATATTTTTCCGCGCCGGTTTTGCGTTTTATGATTTTATGCTGATCCGGGAAAAATATTTCAGGCTTTGCGGAACGCAAAGCGCGCCGCCTGGCCGCCTGGCTGATCCGTCAGACGGATGAGCGCCGAGGCTATCCTTTCCGACAGCAGAGTCTTCGTCGGCGGATGTATGGCGTCCGTCTCGCAAACGTCGGAGGAGACGACCGCCGCACAGCCGGGTATTTCCCCGGCGGCTTTGATTTGAGCGTCCTGTATCGCGCGCCAGCCCTCGTCGCGGCGCGGGTCGAAATCCGCGATCTGCACTATAACGAACGGCAAATCGGGATCGTTCGTTTTCTCCCTTACAGTCGATATCAGACATTCAAGCTCGTCCTTATAAATTTTCGCCTCGCCTGTCGTCGTATCGCTTTCGCCCTGATACCAGACGACGCCGGACAGCGAAAACGGGAAAAGCGGCGACAGCATTTTTTCATATATCACGCCGCCCCTGTTCCACGCGGTATATTCGGGAAACGTGTGGTCTATATGAAGCTGCTCGGGCGGCAGAGCGAATTTCTCCGCTTTATCCGCCGGCAGCCACGATTCGATTATCGACGCGCCCTGAAAGCACGATATAAAGCCGACCGCGCCTCCCTTCTCCTCGCGCACTTTTTTGCCGGTGAGATACGCTATCGCGGACCACGCGCCGACATTGTCCGCCTCGGCCTCAGCCCATTTTTCGGGCATAACGTCGGGCGTTATCCACGGGCGCTTTACAAAGTAACCACGAAAGAGCGGGTCGGTTTTATACAGCTCCTCCGGCGTGTTCGACTCGGTAAGGCGGAATTCCGCGTTCGACTGTCCGATTAGCAGGTAAACCCTGCCGACGTATACGTTGTTCAGCGTCTCCGTTTCGCTTCCGGATGTGACGGTCAGCGAAAACGGACCTCCTGCCTTTACGGGCGGAAGCTCGGCTGACCATTTGCCGCCACACGCCGTCGTTTTTACGGCGGCGCCGGCGAATTCCACTGTTATTTCTCCGTCGCCTTCGCCGAATACCCTGACGGGTTTGTTTTCTGCAAATACCGCGTTGTCACAGAAGATCGGACTCAGTTTCATATCATTCACCTGTTCCTTCAATTAGTATCATCGCAAAATCCTGATACGGGACGTACACCGTCAGCTCCGGTATATCAGCCGCCGTACCCTCAAAAAGGACTTCCCCGTTCCACAGATCGGTAACTTTATACGATTTATATCCGTTTATGCCGCATTCCTCAAACGGCACCTCCGCCGTTACGTAGGGATCGGCTTTTTTGTCGTTGTTCGGAAGTATCAGCACGGCTTTGTTTCCGGCGTATCTCGCGTACGCGGTCAGTCCTCTGCTCTCCCTGACGTTTACCGCGCAGATATTCGACTGTCTGTGATCGTCCGCCCAGTATTCAAATATATCCGAATACGTGCGGCGCACGCGGATCATACGCTTGACGTCCTCCAGAAACACCCTGTTCGCGTCCTTATCGGCGTCGGCGTAGTTTACCGTCATATCGTACTGAACGGCGGGTCTCCAGCTGCAGTTGAATTCGTCGCCCATATACCACAGAGGTATGAACGGCGCCGTTATCGCGGCGTAGCCGATATTTAAGCGGTTGCCGAGCACTATCCTTTTCTGATAGTCGTGATTCGTAATGCAGTTCGTATAATATTTCGCTTTGCCGGCGCGCTTTGTGTTCTGCACGCTCGCGGCGCCGAGTCCGGTGCCTTTTTTGACAGATTCGACGATATCGAGACCGCCGTCGATGTACCATATCAGAGGCTCCTGATATACGCCGCCTCTGTCGCGCTTTTCGTACCAGAGCACGCCGTCCTGCTCAAAATCGTACGTTTTTCTTCGGCTCGAGCCGTCCTCCGAAATAATTATTATATATTTTCCCTTATCGGCAAGGCGCGTCCTTATCTCGCCGTATACGTCGTAGCCGGTATAATTCGGTTCGCAGTCGCAGCGAAAGCCGTCGGCTCCGGTCTTTTCGATATTTGATACGCAGGTATTTATGAACCACTCCTTGAGTTCCTCGTTTTTCCAGTTGAAAGCCGCGTTGCCCCACGCCTCGCCGGAAAACCAGTCGGGATGAGTTTTCGTAAGCTCCGTACCCTTCATAACGCCCCACGTTATAACGTCGAAAAGGATGTAAACGCCCTTTTCGTGCGCATGGTCGACGAACTTTTTCATCTCCTCCCAGCCCTTTTCCTGGTCGCTCTCGCCGGTGAGATTCTCGCCGATCCTGTGCGCGCCGGTATTGCCGTAGCCGTTGCCGCCGGGTCCGTACTCATATATCGGCGTGAGCCAGATGCAGTTTACGCCGAGCTCTGCGTAAAAGTCGATAAGATCGTACGAATCGCGCAGAAGTCCGCCGTTTGAGGCGGTAAGCGGACGAAGCTCGACCATTATAAGGCTCTCTATCCACTCGGGCGACATGATCTTTCCGTCGCCTGTGGTGTCGAGAAGTCTGACCTTGTCGGACGGGATGTACGACAAAAGCGTCGAATTGTCAATCCTCTCCTTTTCGATATCGAAGGAAAGCTCGAGATCGGACGGGACCGAAAGGCTGTTATCCGTGCCGAAGGTAAAACGGCGCATGAATTCCTTTACCGCCTGTACCATGTAAACGCCGCTTTTCCCGCTTATCGTCAGACCGTTTTCATTCGCTTTTATGCGCCAGCCCGGCTCGTTCGTACGCGAAAACATTACGGTCAGCGCGCCGTCTTTATCCTGCAGACTGCCGTATCTGCCCCTCATGGCGTCGCCGAACGCCTTGACCGCGTCGTCGCACGCCCCGCTGTCGGAGTCTATTCTGTATTTCGGCGTACCGTTGTCGACAAGCACCATTCTCTTCTCCTCCGCTTC
>CACZVC010000069.1 GCA_902784545.1 uncultured Ruminococcus sp.
AATGAGCTTGACTTTATCGGTGTTTTTATTTCCCAGGTTGTTATCATGCAAAAAAATCAGAGCTGCCGCAAAATTTTATGTTTTGCGACAGCCCCTTTCTTAAGTTCGCACTTACTCACCACTCGAACGAGAGGTGAAAAAACTTCCTTATGACGGTCGGGTATTAGCGGCGTCGGATTTTTTTATTCCTTTTTTCCGGTATCAGTCGACCGACGTTTCAACGAAGCAGTATTTTTCCGTATACGGTCCCTGTCTGTAATCCGTCCAGATGCACGGCTCGTAGAAGAAGCTCGACGGAGCGACGGCGTAAAGCTCGCCGCCGGCGTGATGGTGCGGTCCGAGCAGGTTTCTCAGATTGTTCACAACGGACAGCTCTATTTCGTTTTCGCCCTCTTTCAGATATTCGCTTATATCGAGCTCGAACGGCGTGCATATAAGCGTTTTTACGTCTTTGCCGTTCACCTTGACGTGTATCGCGTTCACGCCGCGCTTGTTGAATACGAGCTTGTGACGGCCGCCGTCAGATACGATCTTCTTCGTAAGCGTCAGCTTGCCGGAGAAGAACGGGAAGCCCTGAAGATCGAGACGGTGGAGCTGTACGGTTTCCGCCGGCTTTTCGATAACAAAGCCGCCGTCGAACCAGTAAGCGTCGTTCGGTATCTTCTCAAACGCGCCGTCGAGCCTTACGCCGAAGTCGCCGACGAGATAAAGCGCCTCTATCTCCATATCGTACGTCAGCTTGTTTTTCTCCGATTCAAAGACCTTCGCCTTTTTCATATTCTCGTAAACCTCGGGCGACTGTACGAAATGCGTGCTCAATCTTATCTTGTTTTCGCCCTTTTCCATAAGTCCCGATATGTCAAGGAGCTTGAAAGCGGAATCGCGGAAATAGCCGTTGACGGTCTTTTCGACCGGCTTGCCGTTGACCGTGATATCGAAAATTTCCGGCGTTTCGCACGCAAGCGACAGCTTTTCGGGCACGTAATCGGCTTTTACCGTGAATTCGCAGACGATATCAACGGGTCTGCCGAGCTCGTAGGCTCTCTGCGCTACGTTTAAAATATAGCCGTTTTCCTGCTGAAGCTCGCCGTCAAACCAGTACGCGCACTTGTCGAGCGTGAGCGAGTTCGGCGTTTTTTCTTTTATCGTCCAGTCGCCCGACAGATCGAGCCTGCTGATTTTTACCTCGGCGGGCTTTTCGGCGTGCGGTTTGCCGTCGTCGATGACTATAAGGCTCGACATCGGCGCAAATTCGTATTCGCCGTAGAAATCGGTAAGCTCGCCCGTCTCCTGAACGAGCGCCTTTCCGCCGCAGTTTATCTTCGCCGTCTGCTTTTCCATTGTGGAGTTGACGAAATAGCGCATAACAAAGCCGTCGTATATGCGCTTTGTATACGTTATGTCCGGGTTGTCGACCGTCGTATCGGCGCCGAGCTCCTCGGGAGCGAGTATCAGACCGCCGTTTGCCCTGAATTCATCAAGCAGCTTTTCCGTGTTGTCGAAAAATCTGTCGTGCGGAGGGATAACGACCTTTTTATATCTCATCTCGCCGATAACGAGCGTATTTCCCTCGACTTTTCCGTGGCGCTCCATAAGTATCTCGTCGCCCAAATGGAAGTTTATATGCTTGCGCTCAAGCTTGTCTATGACCTTTAAAAGCGCGGCGTTGTATTCGTTCAGTCCGGGGTTGTCGCGGCAGTTGAAATTGACCCACGCGCTCGTTTCATTGTGGAGCACGAGCGTATCGACGTCGAGCCTGCCCTCGGAGAGGAGCATTCCGGTACGCGATACCGCATCGTTCCACTGCTTGTAATATTCCCACCACGGCTGCTGATAGTGCATCGCCGGCGGATAGTCGCGCTTTCTGATACCGCGGAGAGAATAGCCCTCCAGATGCTGGCAGAGCAGGTTCACGCCGCGCACCATCATCCATTCGTAATTGCGTTTCAGCTCCTCGTGCGAAACGTTGTGGCCGCAGAGCGCGAAGCTCTCGGTAAGTATCTGCTTTTTGCCGGTCTGCGCCGCCGCGGAGGCGAGCTGATGTATCGTAAGGCACGGGAAAATGGGACGGCAGAGCCAGTCCATTCCGGGAATATCAAAATATTCGTAATGCGGCATACACGCGCCGTTCGAGGTGAGCTGATACGACAGCGTTTCCTCAAGCACCATATGTCCCGTGAATTTCAGACCGTGGCTGACGCACCAGTCGTGTATCTGCTTCATAAAGTTTTCGGAGAAGAGCATGGTTATAAGACGCCAGAATTTAAGGCGCGTGCTCTTATAGTCGCCGACCTCGAAAAACAGCTCGGGCAGACGCGGCAAAAGCGGCTCGCCGTATTCCTTTTCAAACTTTTCGGGCAAAGTCAGGCTCCACGGGATTCCGTTTCTTGAAATCTGCGGCTCGTCTGTGAAAAAGCCGTCGAATGTGCTTTTGTATTTTTCGTAATACGGCTCGTATATAACGCGGATGAATTCGGCTATCACCTCGCGGTCGAGCGTGTCGACGTAAAACGGGTTGACGTCGAAATAGAAAACGTGACCGCCTTCCTCGCATATAACGTTTTCGTGCGCCTTGCCCTTTTCGTCGACTCTCAGATATTTCTGCTGGTATTTAAGTCCGAGACCGTTTACCATTCCGCCGCCGAAGCCGGAGGGCCATCCGTTTTCGTCGTACGCCCAGGCGTGCATACCGCGCTTTTCCGCCTCGTCGACCGACGCGGTGACGTTGTCGAACCATTCGCCGCCCATATATTCCGTCTGCAAGCCGCCGCGCGCGTGCATGAAGAAGCCGCCTATGCCGACGTCGTCCATAAGACCTATCTGTCTTCTCGTCTCTTCGGTGTCGAGCTTTTCGTTCCACGACCAGAACGGGATAGGACGGTATTTTTTATCAACGTTTTTGAAATCCATAACGTACCTCCGGGTACTTTTTTCTTTTATTATAGCTGATATGTTTGCCAAAGTCAAGAAATTTACATAAAAATTAAAATTTATTTGTCCGAAAAACACTGAAAAAGCGTACTATATATGTGAAAGGAGGCGATATTCCTTGCAAACCGGTGAAAACAAACTTAATAAGCTTCTTTGCAGGCTCGGCGCCGGGGACAAAAATGCCCTGACCGGCATTTACGACGCTATGAGCAAAGCGATATACATAACCGCGTACAACATTTTAAATAACCGTCAGGACGCGGAGGACGTTTTGCAGAACACGATGATAGAGCTTGCGGGCTCGGCAAAATCATACAGGGGAAAAGGCGCGGTTTCATATATTCTTGCGGTGGCAAAGAATTTGTCTCTTAATCTGCTGTCAAAACGAAAATACGATATTCCGATAGACGAAACGGACGCGGCGGCGGCCGATGCGGCGGAAAACGGTGTGATGATGACGGACGCGCTCGCGCGGTTATCCGAAGCAGACAGAAAAATAGTGACGGATCACGTGTTTTACGGAATGAGATTCAGGGAAATAGGAAAAGAAGCGGGAATATCCGCGGACGCGGCGCAGAAAAGATACGTCAGGGCGCTGCAAACACTGAAAGAGTATTATAAGGAGGGGGATAAACATGACGGACAGAAAGGTTGAAAAACTGCTTTTGTCAGAGGCGGAGGATATCGTTTTGTCAAACAGGGAAAAGATTCTTTTTGAATGCGGCGTCAGAAAAAGCGGCGGTATTTCGATAAAACCCGTTTTGTCCGGCGTTTTTGCGGCTGTGTTTTTGATCGCTTTTGCGGTAATATGCTACATCCCCGTTTATTATAAGAATCACGGCTTCACACCGTCTGACCCGTCAAAGATAAGCGGCGGCGATCCTGTTGATACGGAGCCGGTGACGATGGTTTCGGTCGTCGATCCCGACGGGGCGGAGTTTCCGGAGCAGAGAGCGTTTACCGAAGACGAGCTGACAGAGATAAGCGCGGCGTTTGAGAGAATAGCGGCGAAATACCCGGAAATAAGGGAAATACCGTACGACGCGCTGATAAAGACCTGCTCTCTCGGCGAGAGCGGAAAATACGTTGCGTTCGAATTTGCCGTCGGCGGCGTCGGGACGAACGACGTTTACAGCCTGGTAAACGCAGAGGGCAGCGACAGGATGAAAAATCTCGTGCTGCATACAAACGAATCGCTTTTCAAGATCGACGGCTCGCCGGCGTACGTTTATATATCAAAGAGCGATATGGACGCCGTCAAAACCGAGCTTGAGAAAAAAATAAACGGTATGATCGAAAAATACGGACTTGAAAAAAAGTCCGGTATATCCGATCTTTATAAGCTTGAATGGATACGCGACGAAAAGAACGGAAACATATGTATAAAAGCGACGTACGAGGCTGAAATAACGAAAAAAACGGTAAAGAAATTCAAAAACGACCGCGCCGTGCTTGAAGCCGTCGTCGCGGTTTTCGACAAAAGCCTTACGCCCGTCCGTTTCGACGATATATCGAAGCCGGTCCCGTACGGTACGCCGCTTGTAAAGGCGGACGGCGGCTGTGTACACGACGGAGTAAAGCTCGACGCCGACGGTGACGGCGTTTCCGATCTGCTTTATATCAAATATTACGTCGCGATAACGGAAACGGCATACGGTACGGGGTATGTCAAGGATAAGGAGTTTTTCGACGTTATATTGAAGGACGGCGCGACGGGAAAGGAATCGGCTGTCGCGTATATTAAAGGAGACAGGCTTTTTGACTCGGGCGTCTGCCGCGACCCGGATAACGAAAACGGCGCGGTCATATGTCTTTTGACAGGTCCCGTTTCGCCCGTTCACGTAAACCGTTTGTATAACAAAAACGGCGAGCTCGTATCCGAAGGAGAAAGATCATATGGTCCCGTCAATTCGCCGGAAAACGACGGAGAATACGGCGTGCCTTATTTCAAAATCGGCTTCGAGAACGGCGAGCCGGTGTTCTCCTGTTATTCGGAGGGCGAGGAAAACGGATTTCTGACGCTGAAATACGAAAAAAACGGCTCCGAAATAACGCTTGCGTCAAAGACCGCCGAAAACAACGGTCACGAAATAATACCGCAATACGATATTTTCGATATTGAGAATATGACGGCGATAATCTATACGGATTTCAAAACCGTCGGCGAAACGCTTGCAGCGTCAAAGCTGGAATATAAAGTAAACACGCAGGTCAAAGAGAAGGCAAAGGAGCTTTACTCCGCGCTGTCCGAAAGGCTTGAAAATGCTTCCTCCGGGACTTTTGCCGCCGACCCGGACAGTCTTATAAAATGTGATTTTATATACGCAGCGGAGGACAAAGAGACAAGATCGTGCGGAAGATTCAGCATTTATAAGGATGAAGAAAACAAAAAAACCGTGATCGTGTATTATTCCGTCTCTTATCCGTCGGTGCAAAAAGGTGAAACGGTGATCGACGGAACGGAAGCGTATGAAAGGATAGCGGAGGCGGCGGGCGTGCATCCCGGCACGTGAATCTTGCCTTGCGCGGTATCTGCCGCCGCGCCGCGCGTTGATCATATCATCAGCTTCAGCCCGTCGTAAGCCACGTTGATATTATCCTTTTCGCATATCTTTACGGTTTCCGCGTGCGGCTTATGAAGCGACGGGGCGAGATGGGAAATATAAACGAGAGTGTGATCGTCTGTAACGCCGACCGTGCGCAGGGACGGGAGCATAAGGCGTATCATCGGTATGCTGTTATGCTCGCCCATACGGTAGTCTCCCTCGTAGTCGCCGCAGGTGCCGTCAAGCACGGCGAGGTCGAGATGCGTTTTCCACAGATGCGCGTACGTTTTGTTGAGCAGCCAGCCGCCGTCCATGCCGTAAAATATCTTTTTTCCGCCGGTCTCTATCAACAAATGGCGCGGAAAAGCGTTTTCGTCGTGATTAGCGGGCAGACCGGTCACGTAAAAGTCCTCTGCCGCCTCGTATTTTTCATAGTTTTTCATTTTAACGACGGTCACGTTATTTATCTCCGGCACGGCGGCGTCCTCACGCACCCACAGCTTTACCGGATGATCCTTTGCGATAAATGCGATATTGCCGGGGTCGAAGTGGTCGGAGTGCAGATGAGTGACTATAATATCC
The DNA here is from genome assembly GCA_902784545.1 of uncultured Ruminococcus sp. GTDB lineage: Bacteria > Bacillota > Clostridia > Oscillospirales > CAG-272 > UBA1248. The sequence continues at coordinate 6,060 of CACZVC010000069.1, forward strand.
GTCACGTTTTTCGTATCGTATCCGGCTATCCTGAAGGAATCGGGGCAGTGCGGTCCGCAGTCGAGCAGATACCTGCCGTTTATCAGCGCGCACGAGGCGCGGCGCGCGTCAGGATCGAATCTGTCCTTGCAGTCGCCCTGTAAACGCGGCGAAAAATCAGCAGCACAGGTGCCTAAAAACAAAAATTCAACGCTCATTTTCATACCTCCGTTTTTTCATATTCTATCAAACGCCAAGGCTTCTTTCAAGGCTTTTGTTTTTAACAAAATATTTAGTATTTATACGGCCGCCGCGCTGCCCTCTTACAAAAAAGCAGCCGATCCGGCCTGTCAGACAACGCGGGAAACGATAAAAAAGAAACGTAAAAACACTTTCAAAAACGTAAAAAAAGACGATGCGTCCGGTTACTCATACACTTTACCGTATATGAGTAACCGTTTTATCGTCTTTTGCGATATGACCGCGAGGCGGTTTTTGCCGATCAATATGAAATATACGGATCGTTTAACGCCGCGCTGATCCCGAACGCCGTTTTATTCATTATTATTTCGTATAACTCTTTTCAAACGCCTTAACTATCTGTTTGCATTTTTGTATAGTTGATTTTTCATGCTTTTTGAGCGAGGACGCAACGTCCTTTTTGCCGCTGATCAGCAGTTCTCTTACATAAGAGCCGATCGCATTATACATAAATACATAACCCATGTCGAACACACGGTTCCTTACAACGTAGTCTATCATATCGGCGGAATCGCTGTCGCGCATCACCTTGCGCTTCAGCATTTTTTCAACAAACGCGGGCGTTACGACCTTATACGATTCGCTTGCAAGCGCTTCGAGTATTATGGATATACATTCACGGTCTGCGGGTTTTACCGTCGCCGGTACGCATATCATGGCAGAGGAGCCGTCCACGTATGAACGGTATTCTTTTTGTGATTCGTCGTATTTAGGTATGGGAAGTATGCCGAAATCGTCGTTCATATCGCGGAATCTCGTGGTATCGTTCAAACATCCCGAGAACATCAGCGCACGTCCGGAGCTGAAAATTTCCCCGGGCAGGTTCCACGACTGCGTTTCGTAGTTGGCATTGTTCGTTATGACGATATCGTATATTTTGTTATATATATTCGTATCTCTTTCGACCTGTGCTTCAAAATACGGAACGTCGTCATCGTCCTTCTGTATGAGCATACCGCCCGCGCCGTAATAGAAGGCGTAAGGCAATCCGAGAAACCACGCGGTAAGTCCGAACTGGTCAGAGCCGCCGGCGGTTATTTTTCCGTCGCCGTCGTTATCCTGCGAAAAGTCCTTCGTCAGCTCATTGACCTTGTCAAGCGTCCATTTTCCTTCTCTTACGAGCTGATACGGCGATTCAAAGTCGTTTTTCTCAAACAGATTTTTATTGAACAGTAAGCACGCCGTAGTACCGAAGCTGAACGGACTTATATCGCCGTTTATCATCATAAGATGGCCTTTTATGGAGAAACCGTCGGATACGGATTTATCCCACCACGGTTTTGAAAGATCAACGTACGGCAGCTCGTCAAACGGAAGGACGTCGTTGTTCATGGCGTTTGTCGCTCCGTTGACCATATGCAGAAAACAAATGTCATACTCGTCCGAACCGGCTTTTACACTGTTGCTCAGCTTTGCAGACGCGCCGTCCTCCGTCTCGACCATTACTTCGAATTTGACGCCGAACCGTTCCGATACGTTATTATTACGGGTGAATACCGCATCGTGGATGGTTTCGCCCGTTTCATGATCCTCTGTATAGAAGTCGGACTGACCTCTGTCTACCACAAGAATGCGTATCGTCCTGCCCTTATAATTCGTCTCCGGCAGCTCGTCCGATCCTTCCGTTTCCGCCGCAGTCTCTTCCGCTGCGGTCTGCGTGTCCAAAACAGTATCGGATACAATGTCCGTCACTGTTTCCGCAGGCTGCTCTGCACAGCCGTAAAAAGCAAGCGGTAAGAGCATAAGAAAAGCAAGACAGATACATAATGCTTTTTTGATTTTCATAAAAACCTCCGTTATTTGTTGACCTGTCAGTCGCTGATTTTACAAAGTACCGCCGAAAAAGGGAAGTGTGAAGTCTTTTTCAGCCGGTCATACAAGCAAGTTTCAAACAAGACGGTAATGCATACGGCTGCCGCGTTGCCCTCTTACAAAAAAGCAGCCGATCCGTTGATTTGATTCTCAATAATCCGACCCGACGAGCTCGCCCTTGTCGTTATATCTTTCTTCCTTTATCTTCTTTCCGTTTTCATCGTAGATATATTTATAGGAGTAATTCACCTTGCCGTCCTTGTCGTAATCCGCATAGCCCTCGGCTCTGCCGTTCGCGTCGTACGTGTAAACGTCGTAATTCAGCAGTTCGCCGTCCTGATTTACGGTCGTTATCTTTACAAGCTTGCCCGCTTCGTTATATTCGTACGTCGACACGGAGTATCTTTCGCCCGGCCACGACGGCCAGTACGTGCGCTTGCTGTAATTTTTCGGATGCTGTCCGTCCTTGTCGTCGTATTCGAAAACCGCCCTGTTCGTCGATATGTTCTGCGTGCCGTGTCCGATATCTTCGATCAGACGGTCGTATTCGTCGTATTTCCTCTCCGTCTTCATAAGCGCGCCGGAATTCCAGAAATACCACGACATAACTGTGCAGTTGCCGCGCTCGTCGTATTCGTAATCTACGGAGCCGGTCTGCTCGCCCTTGCCGTTGTAGCTCGTCCTGTTCTTTATACGGTCGTTTTCCCAGGTCGTAACGTGAGTGAATATCAGCTTGCCGTCGCCGTCGTAGTGCTTCAGCTTTATGACGTGACCCGCCTCGTCCGTTTCGATAACGTCGGAATCGGCGCCGCCCGATGCTCCGCCGGACGTTTCAGCCGGCAAAAGCTCAGCCAAAGAATCCGCGAACTGTGCAAGATCGTTCAGCGCGCCGCATCCGGTCAAAATGAACAATGCCGCAAGAACTGCTGAAACGGTCATTATAAGTCTGCCGTTTTTCATACTCTATTCTCCTTGCATTTTAATTTTCATAAGCATTATATCACATAATAACTAATCTGTCAAGTGAATGGCGGAAAAACAAAAACGGCGGTGTTTTATTCCGCCGAAAACGCAGACAGTATCCTTATCAATTCAGGCTTCACGTTTTTTTGAAACCATATTTCCGCGAGGCGTATGATCGCGTCAAAGTATTCTTTCATTTTACGTCGTGTTCCTCATTTATAAGCTCTATGAACGCGTCAAGAAAATCGGGGTCGAACTGTTTGCCGCGCTGACTTGTCATATCTTCCGTTATTTCCTCAAACGATCTCGCTTTTCTGTAAATGCGGTCGGAGCTCATCGCGTCGTATGCGTCGGCGATGGATACGATCCTCGCGTGCTCCGGTATGTCCTTTCCGGATTTGCCGGACGGATAGCCTCCGCCGTCCCAGCGCTCGTGGTGGTACATTGCGACCTCCGCCGCGCCGTTCATATCCTCAAGCCCCTCAAGTATCGTTCTGCCTATGACCGTGTGCGATTTTACCGTCGCGTATTCGTCATTGTCAAGTCTGCCCGGCTTGTTCAGCACGGCGTCCGGTACGCCTATCTTGCCTATGTCGTGCAAAAGCGCCTCACGCTTCAATTCGTATATTTCTTTTTCATCGCGGCCGAGCCTCTTTGCGAGCGCCACGGAGTATTCCGACACGCGGAAGGAATGACCGTTTGTGTATTTGTCCTTCGCGTCTATCGCGCGCGCCAGCGTTTCAACTATACCGTCGGACAACCGCTCGAGCTTTCCGGCGCGCTCCAACGCCATTTTCGTCTGCTTCACGACCTCGTTGTTGAGCCTCTCCGTGTACTCGATCTCCACAAGAACGCTTTCGTGATACTGTATCATCGAAATAGCCGTCGCAAGCAGCATACACATATAAAGCACGGGAAACCTGTTCATAAACGTGACCGTGTAGCTTCCCGCGAAGTACTGACGAAGCGGCGTGTAGAACATCAGGATTATAAGAATCTCAAAGTAAAACGAAAGCATTATGCCGTATTTGACGCTCATGAAATAGCAGATAACGAGGGGCATCATAGTGGTCCAGAGTATGGCGAAGCCCTCGTTCGCGCCGCTTACGGCGTAGTACGTAAAGAATATCATACTCATCACCGTGGCGGTGATGACTATCGGCGTGCGCTTTTTCAGCACCCTGGCGGAGATTATTATAAATACGCCGGATACTGCGAACAAAATCGTCGTTACGGTAACGAAGCCCTTTTTCTGTATCAGGTTCATCGCCGTCATGATCACGCCGAAGATAGTGGCGAGCAGACCGAAAAACGACTGCGCTTTCAGGTTTTTGGCAAGTCTTTCGCCGGTGTATATTGATTTGTTGAGATTTTTCAGGCTTTGCCTTATTTTCATTGTGATTCCGCCTTTTTATGAGATCGGTATTTTCTTATTTAAGCGAAAAATAACGCTTGCCGGCGCACCGCCGAATAACGCGTTTTTGCGTCGGATCCGTACGGATGATCCGCAAATGACGGATTGAAGAAACAAACCCGCTTTGACATCTTTCGTTTTGAGAAAGCGTCACAGCGGGTTATTTTATTTCAGCTTGTTCTAACCGCTCTGATATTAAGAATGATTTTGAAAACAGCTAAATTGCTCGCAGTCGCTCGCAGCTAAATAATCTCACTGCGTTCGATA
>CACZVC010000070.1:0-4231 GCA_902784545.1 uncultured Ruminococcus sp.
CGCCGTTTTTCATCATAACGTAAGAATTATCGGATATCTGGTATCTGTAACAGACGTTGTTGCCGTCATATATCCTGACCGGCGGATAAGGATTCGTTTCCCGTACTTCCGCGCATAATCCGTAATATTCTTTTATCGATATGCTTTTTATCGCCGTCGTCGGGTACATCCTCGACAACAAATACGCGGCGGCGCCGTACATGGCGCCTGAATTGCCGTATTTATTGAAGCGGTCGACGCCGCTGAATTCAAGCGGTATTTCTTTCGTTTTTATACTCAGCATCTCCCCGTCGAGAACGGATACGGTCAGCGTATTGTCGGGCTCGTTCGCGTTTGTGAACGGGTATATCATACCGCCCCGGTAAAAGCCGTAAATGATGCCGTCAAGGTCGATAACGCAGCCGTCCCTGAATTCGGCGGCGGTGAAAACGTGATCGCCGCGCACGCCGTTTCCGTCCGCGGACGGTTTTTCCGTTTCCCCGGCGGCGTATGTCAGAACGGTGTACTCATGAGAGAATACGGCGATATCCCTTTGTCCGAGCCTTAATTCCATTCTTTCCGGATCTTTAAGCGTAAAGTCGGGATACGTTATCGTTATGCCGTTTTCGGTATACATCGCAGTTGTTTTTTCGTCAAGCTTGTTTTTCGACACATACGGCAAAAGATCCGCCGACAACGGGTACTGCGGGAATCCGGTCCCGCCCCCCGTGATATTTTCCTTTATATACAAAAGCTGACCGCCGTACAGTATATCGGGAGTTTTGTACGCCGTATCCGCTATGGCGGGCGTGTTGATTATCTCCTCCATCGATATCGAAGTTGTAAGATGATTTCCCGCATTCAGTCTGTCGGCGACGCTGTCGCTGAACTCTATCCTGATAAATTTTCTCGTGACGGCGTTTATACCGTTGAAATACGAGCTGTTGAAAAACGGTCTGTCCGTATACATCGGCGCGTAATACAGGTCTGTTTCCGTTGTATCGTCGTAAAAACGTGTGTATTTTCGGTCGTATGAGTCAAGACCTATTGGAATTATCACGTATTCTATGTTCCCCAGCCGGTCGGGTACGGCTTTTGCGTCGGGCGCATCGCCGGACTTGATACCGTCGCCGATTATAACGAGGTGTCCGGTTTCGTTATGATAACGGAACATCGGCAAAAACCACTGCAGATTGTATTTGTTTATTATATCGCAGTAAAGACTTCTTTCCATATCGACCGGTACGCTGTACGGATAGTCGCACAGATCGCCGCCGATCTTACCCTTGATACCGGGGTTTATCTGTTCCTGACACGACATAGAGACAAAGAAATCATCAAATATCTCAAACGTACATTTGAACAAGAAGTGATCTGCTTCCGTCCGGGCGCCTGTTTCCGATATATCGTATCCGAGAGCTTCATTTATCGTACGGTAGCCGCCGGAATCATTCTGTTTGCGTTGTTTGAGCTGATATTTCGGCACGTCGAGCGCCGAGTATATGACCGGGATCCCGTTTTCAAACCTGATCTTATATATCGTAAAGTCGAGCGTCTCGATGCGGTCGAGCCGGAAACAGAATTTTTCATTGCGTACTTCGCCGACGGGCTCGAAAGCGCTGTTGAAAAGCGTTCCGCCGTTTTCGTAAAACTCCGCGGCGAGCAGGTATTCAAACGTACCGCTTCTGCCGGACATGAATATCGCGCTGACGGGCTCGAAACCGTCTTCGGCTCCTTTGCCGCGGTTTGCGAGCCTGTTCTTTATATTTATATACTCCGCCGGCGAATTCGACGATATCGATCTCAGCTCGCGTATATTGCCTTTGTCGTAAAACGCAAACAGCGTGCGGCATATATCGTCGGTATTGTCCGTGCCGAAGTACGATGTCAAAGGCGAAAGATCGTCAGACACTATAAGATTCACGTTGTCCGGCGTTTTTATGCAGGCGCCGGCGTCTAAGACCATATCGTACACAGGTTCTTCGCGGTACAGAGTGTTGAACAGAATGAGCTCATCACCCTCGGGGTCGACCGGCGGCGCCGACGTTATCACGCCGGGATCCGTATCCGCGGTCGTCGCCGCGCCTTTATCCGTAACCGTTTCGCTGCCCGGCGCCGTTTCCGTTCCCGGCGTGTTTCCGCCGTGCGTTTTTTTGTATGATGCGATACCGAAAACAACGGCGGCTGTAAGCAGAAGCACGGCTGCGGCAGCCGCGGCGGCTATGACGCCGCCTCTGCCCTTTTTCTTTTCGATTTTTACCGCCGGCTCGACCGTATCCGGCGCCGCCGTCAGAGCCGCGGCTTTTACGTTATCCGGCAGTCTGATCCTGTTCAGATCGAGGATTAGCTGACCTTGAATTCCGTCACGTCGCGTATCATGTTTATATAAAAGCTTTTTATACCGAACGACATAACACAGAAGCTGTTGAATCCGCTTTCGTCCGGGATATTGTAATAATATATATCGGAGGAATCCTGCAATCTTAACGGAAGCTTTTTCCACGCTTCGATCACCGGCGATACTACGTATATATCGCCGTCCTGTCCGTACGCCTCGTATACCGGCGTAAGATCGTCCGCCCGTTTTAAAAATAACGCCGCGGAGCCGAGCATAATGCCGTTTTCCTTTTTATATCTGTAAAAACCGCTGAATTCATTTGCGTGCGCCGCTTCAGCCCCGCTGTTCATAACGCTCAAAAGCTTCCCGTCGGACGAGGTGACGGTAATACCGAGGTCGGGCTCGAAGCCGTTATTGAAAAAGAGCATCGTGCCGTCGCCGCGCATAAATCCGAAAGCGCGGCCGGCAATGTCGATAAGACAGCCGTATTCGCTGAGCTGCTCGAACGCGGATAAAACGACTACCCTTTTGTTCGTCACGCCGGCTTCAAGCTCAAACTCCGTCAAACCGTTCTCTTTATAATACGTCTGCTCCTGCTTACTGAAAACCGATACCGTTCTGTGTCCGATCGAAAGTCTGTCTTCTCCGTTAAGTATCCTGATATAACCCGGGTGTTCGGGCTCTGTTCCGAGCGACTCATACATGTCAAAGAGACCGTCTCCGAGCTCCTCCGGCTTTATGAACGCAAGAAGGTCGGCGGAAAGCGGGCGCTGCGGATAATTGCGGAAATCCTTATCCTTGACGTACAAAAATTCGCCCGTGTAAAGCACGTTTACCGGCTCCGCCGCGTAGCTTGTTTTCATCGTTTCGATAACTTCTTTTTTTAAGATCGCGTTTTCATACATTTCGCCTCCGCTTTTTACCGTGACCGCCGTAAGAAGATCGCCGCCGTCGAAATACGACGCGTTGAAAAACGGTCTGTCGGTATAATTCGGCGAATAATACAGGTCAACGCGTTCGTCGCTCTGCGGCAGATCAGATATCATACCCGAAGAATAAGAAGATAACGAATGATAACGGTAGTATTCATCCGTCATGGACGGCGTGACAAACGCAAGCGGTACCATGGCCGCCGAGATCAGGGACGGCATGGTAAGCACGCGTTTTCCGCCCGTTATCGCGTCGCCGATTATCGTCATCGAGCCGTCGCCGTTATCTGTCTCGAACATCGGGAAAAACCACTGCAAACCGTAACGGTTTATTATATCGCAGTATACCTTGCCGCGTTTTACGGGCATACTGTACGGATAATCGCATATCTGCTTTGACGTGTTTTCGGTCGGTGTTGTTGAGTACGTCAGCTTTACGGCGCCGTAAGCGCACGGGAATATCGCGCTGCTTACCGTCCTCACCTTTGCAATATCGCTTGTATACAGTCCGTATAATGTATCGTTTAAATATGTTCCGATACCGGACTGCGTCATCGGAGCTTCATCGAATTCCGGGAGTGCGGACTGATGCAGATACATGGAGTCGACCACGGTACAATCGTATATGACGGGTATACTGTTTTCGACTCTTATTTTGTAAACCGTCATTTCGGATAAATCTATCGAGTCCGCGCGCAAACGGAGCGCGCCGTCCTCCATCGTGCCTAAATACACCCTGTCGGAGTTGAAAACGTTATTCGATCCGTCAAGATAAAAATGACAGGTAAGCAGATATTCAAACGTGCCGAATTTAGTCGACATCAGTATCTCGTTATACGGCATAAGTCCGGCGCTTCTCATTATCGCGTCCTTATCCGATAAATGCTTTATCATTTTTGCTTCGTCCGTCGAGTAATCGGATATCGAATCGATGTATCTTATACATCCCGGCTCGTAAAAAGCGAAAACCGTTTCGCATATCGCG
>CACZVC010000070.1:4309-15022 GCA_902784545.1 uncultured Ruminococcus sp.
TTGACCTGAGATATTATCAGCTTGAAGTAACCGTAATGCATCCCCGCGACGGGATTAAGCGCGGAAAAACGGTATATCGTATCATCCTGCACGCCGGGTACGGACGGTACGGTCGTTTCGTCTGTCCGCGCGGTATCGGCGGGGATCCCGGGAACGACCGCGCCCGGGTCGACGTCGCTGTTTTTGTGATTTTTGATCACCGTGACAACGGCAAACAAAAGAGCTGAAACGACAGCCAGAGCGACCGCGACAATTACCGCGACAAGCCATACGCGCCTTTTTTTGTTTTCCTGTTTTTCTTCTTTTACGGTATCCTCAAGCGCCGCGTCCCTTATTTCAGACGGCATACGGATATTGTTTAAATCGAGGATATACCTTATTTTATCTATCATAACAGTCTCCAAAATAAGAATACGACGGATCGTTTATCTTTATAAAAACCCATTATATTATACCATACAAATTAGTATTTTTATATACAAAAATGTTAACTGGTGACATTATATGACAAGATAGCCGCGCAAAATGTGATAAAATGCGAAAAAAAGGAGGCGGGAAAAGTTATGTTCGGTATAAAAGCAAAACAGCAGAAAGAGATATTGAGATTAAAGGAATACGAAAACAAGCTTATAAAATACGAAAAGGAGTTAAAAAAGGAGGACGATAACTGCCGCATACATATGCTCAACCCCTGCCGCATATGCCCGAATCCCGACCAGCCGCGCAAAAGCTTCGACCCGGAAGGACTGAGAAGCCTTGCCGAAAGTATAAAAACGCACGGTATGATACAGCCGGTGACGGTCAGGCGGCTTTCGGATGAAAGCTCGCCCTTCGGCGGCCTTTACGAGCTTGTAGCGGGGGAGAGAAGACTGCGCGCGGCGCGTATGCTCGATCTGCCGTATATTCCGTGTATAATAATCGAAGCCGACAGGGAGGAGGCGGCGAAGCTCGCGCTCGTCGAAAATCTTCAGCGCAAAAGCCTCGGCTTCTTCGAGGAAGCCGAGGCGATAGAATCGCTTATAAGAAAATACGGCGTAAAACAGCAGGATGTAGCCGGGCTTCTGTCCGTAAGCCAGTCGTATATCGCAAATAAACTGCGGCTGTTGAAGCTCGATCAGAGCGAGCGCGATATCGTGTTGTCGGGCAATCTCACCGAACGCCACGTAAGAGCCGCGCTGACCGCGCCGACGCCGGAGCTGAGGTATAAAATACTGACCACCGCCGCGTCAAGATCTTATAACGTACGACAGACGGAGGAATACGCCGATCAGCTGATAAACGGCGCAAAGCCCGCCGCGGGTACGGAAAAGATAGTAATAAAGGACATCCGCATATTCTTGAACACAATAGACAAGGCCGTAAGCATCGTCCGTCAGTCCGGTATACCGGTCGAAAGCTCGCGAAGCGACGGCGACGGGATGATAGAGGTGAAGATCAGAGTGCCGGCAAAAAAATGAAATATCAGCCGGGCGTGCATTCGATCAGAGCCGCCGTATTAAGCGAAGTCTCCCACGTCCGGTAAAGCGTGCCGGACTGCACTCCGTTTCTGTAATACTCGCTCCACGCGCCGAATTTGTCGCGCATACAAAGCATTTTTGCGGCGATATCCGCGCTGTAACCGTTTGCGTATAGCAAAAGCCCCGGCTCGTAGCCGACGAAGTCCGTGCGGTACGGTATCGACGAGATGATCTTCTGCGCCGCGCTTTTTATCACGCTTTCGGGTATCAGAGCCGTCCCTGTAAACGCGGGGCAGAGCACCGCCGACGGCGTGTCGTACCGTTTGCCGTATTCGCCGCCGAAGCACGGCGGTATTTTTTTATTAAGGCACGAGGGGCAGACGTAATCGCCGTTTTCGTTTCTGAAACAAAGCCCGAAGCCGTGACCGCACGCCCTCACGCCGTGACGGTGATCCGGCGCGTATCCTATACCCGGCTTGTTCGCGTAAAAAACGCCGTCCTTTATAAAGTTTTTAAGATACGTTTTTTCGATGACCGCGGCGTCTTCTCTGAGCTTGTCCGCAAGAGCGCCGGTGTCGATCACGCGCGACAGCGAAAGCGTTTTCATAACAGCCTGATGATAAAGCGCCGTCGCCTCCGCGGAGCCGTCGTTCAAAGCCGAGCGCGGTATAAAGCCGCCCGCGACGTACGTTTCGTCGCCGTTGAAGGGCAGAACGCCGCCGACAAGCGCGTCATGCTGACGTTTTAGACAGTATTTTATGAGCGGCAGACCGCTTTTAAGCGTCTCCGCGTCTTTTGTTTTTTCATAATACGCGGAAAACATCAGAACGATGTAGCCGGTTATCTCGACCGCGTCGTTTTCGTGAACGTGAAAGGCGTATTCCGTCATGCCCTGCGCGTTATGTATCCTTCCGTATTTTTCAAACACGGAAACGTAGTATTGCAAAAGCGATCTCGCCCTGCCTGCCGCGCCGCACGCGAGCAGGAAACGAAGCACGCCGTAGTTGTCGCGTATGTAGCATAAATGATAGTTGTAGCCCGCCAGAATCGAGCCGTTGTACGACTGTTGAGAGGCGACCGCGTCGTAGCTGTCGCAGACCTCGTTTTTGTATTTTCCGACGTTTATTTCTCTTACGGGCAGAGTAAAGGCGGGCGCCGGCTTTGAGACAAGCTCAAAAACGTCCTCCGGCGTGTGCGAGAACGCGGCGGCTATAACGCAGTCGCGGCATAAGACCGTAAACGAGGAGTCTGACGTTTGTTTAAGCTCCGCGTCGCCGTAAAGTCTTATGGCAAAATAACGCTTTTTTGAAGACGTGTACGCCTTCGGTCTTCCGTCGCCGTAAAAATCGTACGTATATACCGGCGCGCCCTCGTACGTTATCGCAACGTACGTGTTTTTATATGGCGTCGGCTCGAGCGCCGCGTATTTCAGATCGAACGTCAGCGTAACGCAGCCCTTGACTACTCGGTAAAAAACCGGCTCGTCCTCCGGAAGATAATCGTCGATAACGCAGTTTTCAGCAGTATGTCTGTACTGCCTGTACGATATTTTTTCGGTTTGAAATTCTTTGTCGGAAACCGAGGAAAACGCGTCGGGCGCGGAGTAATCCGGACCGAACGCCTGCATTACGTCCGCGCCGTTTCCGTAAACGCAGACGCGGCCGTTGCCGAGACAATGGGTCTGATCCTGATTCATAAATGACCTCCGTAAAATTCGGTAAAGAATAAAGAAGAAAGAAGAAATAAGAAATAAGAAAAACCGGTGTCGGCGGAGCCGACGTATCGTGCGCCGCGCGGCGGCGCGTTTGTCCGCTGAAAAGGCGCGGAGCGGATCCGCGCCTTACTGTTTTATTATTCCTCGTCAGTAAACGAAACCGCAAGATCGGCGAGCGCCTGCGCGTCGGGAACGGCGGGACAGCCGGACATAAGCTCGGAGGCGTTCTGTACCTTCGGGAACGCAACGACGTCTCGCAGCGAATCCGCGCCGCACATTATCATGGCGATACGGTCGATGCCGATGCCCGCGCCGCCGTGCGGGGGAGCGCCGTATTTGTAACCGTCGACAAGGAAGCCGAATTTCGCGTCAATCTCCTCGTCGGTAAGTCCCAACAGCTCGAACATCTTCTGCTGGAGCTTGACGTTCGTGATACGGATCGAGCCGGAGAGCAGTTCCGTGCCGTTTAACACAAGGTCGTACGCCTTAGCGCGGACGTTTTCCGGGTCTGTTTCTATATACGGCAGACATTCGTCGAGCGGCATAGTGAACGGATGGTGCATCGCAAGCCACTTGCCCGTCTCCTCGTCGTACTCAAAGAACGGCATTTCGGTTATCCACGTGAATTCAAAGCCCGGCTTTATGATATCGAGCTTTCTCGCGACGATATTTCTGAGCTGACCGAGCACGGGCAGAACGACCTTGTTCCTGTCCGCGACGATAAGCGCCGCGTCGCCGCGCTTCATACCGAGCGCCGCCGTTATCTTATCGAGATCGCCTTCGCCCAAGAATTTTGCGAACGGGCAGGACGGAGCCTCGTCGACCCAGCGGATATACGCGAGACCCTTTGTGCCGATACCGCGCGCGGTCTCCGTAAGTTTATCTATTTCCTTGCGGGAAAGTGTCGCCGCGCCGTCCTCCGCGACTATCGCGCGGACGGAGCCGCTGGTCGACAAAGCGTCGGCAAACGGCGGAAAAGCGATACCTTTTACCGCGTCCGATATATCCTTTATCGGCATACCGAAGCGCAGATCGGGCTTGTCGGAGCCGTAGTTGTTCATCGCGTCTCTGAAAGTCATCCTGCGTATCGGAAGCTCGATCTTCTCGTCGAGCAGGCGGGAGAACAGCTCCGAGAAAAAGCCCTCAACCGTTTCCATTATATCCGATTCGTCGACGAAAGACATTTCAAGGTCTATCTGCGTGAATTCCGGCTGTCTGTCGGCTCTCAGATCCTCGTCGCGGAAGCAGCGGGCGAGCTGGATGTATCTGTCAAAGCCCGACAGCATCAGAAGCTGTTTATATATCTGCGGCGACTGCGGCAGAGCGTACGTCTTGCCGTGGTGTATCCTCGACGGAACGAGGTAGTCTCTCGCGCCTTCGGGCGTCGGCTTTATCATCATCGGCGTTTCTATCTCGATAAATCCGTTCTTGTAGAAATACTCGCGCGCTATCTGCGCTATTTTGTGGCGCATTATTATGTTTTTCTGAAGCGCGGGTCTGCGCAGGTCGAGATATCTGTATTTCAGACGGAGCTCTTCCTTCGCCGTGGTGTTGTCCGTTATCTCAAACGGCGTTGTTTCCGCCTCGGAAACTATTTTAAGCTCGTCGACGGCTATTTCTATATCGCCGGTCTTTATGTTCTTGTTGACGCTCGAGCGCGCGCGCACGATGCCCTTTGCCGACAGCACGTATTCGGAGCGGACCGTAAACGCAAGATCGAAGACCGCCTTCGGCGTAGCCTCGTCAAACGATAACTGTATTATACCCTCCCTGTCACGCAGGTCTATGAATATCAGCGAGCCTAAATCGCGCTGCTTCTGCACCCAGCCGCATACCGTAACGCGCTCGCCTATGTTTTTTGCGGACAGTTCTCCGCAGTAATGTGTTCTTTTGTCCTCCGGTTTGAATAATTCAGACATATTATTGACCTTCCTTTGATATTATCCTGTCGATATCGCGAAGCGCCGTTTCCGTCTGCTCGCTTGTTTTCATGTTCTTTACTATGGCTCTGCCAGAGTCTATCTCGTCGCCGGCGATTATCACGGTGTAGTCCGCGCCGATCTTGTCGGCGTATTTCATCTGCGCTTTAAGGCTTCTGCCGACTATGTCGCATTCGGCGTAAATGCCCTTCATACGCAGGTCGTAGACAAGCTTCTGCGCCGCTCTTGACGCGCGTTCGCCGAGCGGAGCGATATATATTTCCGGCGCTTTCGTTTCGGGTATACCTGCGCCCGAGAACTTCATCGCGGCGACGAGCCTGTCCATACCCGCGGCGTAGCCGATGCCGGGCAGTCTCGGACCGCCTATCTCCTCAACGAGTCCGTCGTATCTGCCGCCGGCGCATACCGTCAGCCGCTTTATCTCGCCGGTTTTTTCGTCCCTGCCTATCGGCGCGATGAATTCAAACACCGTTTTCGTATAGTAATCGAGACCGCGGACGATACCGGGGTCTACCTCGTAGGCTATACCCTGATCGCCGAGAAGGGTTTTCAGCGTTTCAAGATGAGCGCGGCACTCGTCGCACAGATGATCCGTTACCTTCGGCGCGTTTTTCGCTATGCCCTGACATACCGGGCTTTTGCAGTCGAGTATGCGCATGGGGTTCGTGTAAAGTCTTCCGCGACAGGTCTCGCACAGCTGATCCTCGTATTTTTTGAAGTACGAAACGAGCGCTTCCCTGTACGCCGGTCTGCACGATTTACAGCCTATGCTGTTTATTTTCAGCTCCGCTTTTATGCCGAGACGCTTTAAAAGCGTGTCCGCCATGGAGACGACCTGCGCGTCGGACGCCGGCGTTTCCGCGCCGAAAAGCTCGGTGCCGAACTGATAAAATTCCCTGTATCTGCCCGCCGCCGGTTTTTCGTAGCGGAAACAGCTTGTGAAATAATACAGCTTGAGAGGCATAGCCTCGCCCGCAAGACCGTTTTCTATTACGGAGCGCACGACGCATGCCGTTCCCTCGGGACGAAGCGTCATCGACCTGCCGTCCTTGTCGCTGAACGTGTACATTTCCTTCTGCACGACGTCGGTAGTGCTGCCGACGCCGCGTGCGAAAAGCTCCGTCGACTCAAACGTCGGGAATCTTATTTCACCGTAGCCGTAAAGTCCGGCGACGTCCCTTGCCGTTTTCTCTATCTTCTGCCATAAAGGCGTGTCCTCCGGCAGTATGTCCGAGGTGCCTCTCGGTTTGATTATCATTTTATTTACCTTCCTTTATGAATCTGATATGCGATATATCGCCGGTAACGGTGATATAAGTGTCTCCTATTTTAAACGTCGACTGTATGTTTTCAAGATCCGCCGTGTCAAACGAATCGAGAGGGCGCGAAAGCCCCTCGCCCGTATATTTAACGTAGCTTTCTTTCTTCGTCCAGATGCGGAAAAACTCGTCCTTCGGGTCCTTCGCGGCTGATATGCGCTCCTGCTCCGCTTTTGTGAAAAAGCGTTTCGCAAGCCCGTCGAAATCCCTGTCGGACGCGGTCTCGCAGTCGACTCCCACCTCGGTATCGGACACCGCGGAGCATAAAAGCCCCTTCGTATGCGATACGTTGCGGAATATGTCGCGGTCTTTTATATATTCTTTTCCGTGTTCGTTTTTGTAAATTTCTATCTGCTCGGGGTCGGCGCCGTATTCCGCTATTCCTATATCGGATAAAACGCGGCAGAAAAGGGAATAGTATGCGTTTACTCCCTTTGACGATTCGTCAAACAAACGGCGCGAGAGCGTGTCCGCTCTGTCATACAGCTCTCTTATGCTCAGGGTACCCGGCAGCGCGTAATACAAGCTTATCATCTTCTCGGGTCTATGTATGAAAAGTATTTTTTAACGTAGGTAAAGCCGGACCAGAGCGTCAGGATTACCGTGACCGCAAGCATTATGTATGATAACAGGTGTATTCCGGCGAGACCGTTTTCGGGGAATATCACGTCTTCGGTGAATATGACTATCATACCGACGACGGAAACGACCGTCTTCATTTTGCCGAAAATATTGGCGGATATGACCGTGCCGTCGTGATTGGAGGCGACCATGCGTATGGACGTCACCACAAGCTCGCGGAACAGTATGATGCACGCCGCTATAACGATGACGAGCCTTATGTACGCGAATCTCTCCGAGCCGGCTATCGCAATAAGCGTGCCGAGCACGAGCATTTTATCGGCTATCGGATCCAGAAACTTGCCGAAATCCGTGACCTGGTTCGTTCCGCGCGCTATCGCGCCGTCAAACAGGTCGGTAAGCGCGGCTATAAGGAACAGCGAGGCGGTTATGATGTTGAACACCGCGCGGTTCTGCCACTGTATCAGTATCAGGATTATTATCGGGGGAACGAGCGCTATCCTTATCAGCGTCAGTATGTTCGGCAGATTGAATACCCTGCCGCCGGGCTTTTTGTTGTTCGCCATATTTTTATCCTTTCTTGCTTACGCCGACCAGATCATAGTCGTAGTATTCCGTTATCCTTACGTTTACAAAATCGCCTTCGTTGTGAAGTCCCTGACCTTTGTCGAGGTCGAAGAATATTTTTCCGTCGACGTCGGGCGCGTCCGCCTGAGACCGTCCGACGTAGGCGCCCGACGCGCCGTCGAAGCCCTCGCAAAGCACCTTTACTGTCGTTCTCAGCTTCTTTTTGTTGAGCGTCTCGCTTATCTCGGATTGAAGCGCCATTATCTTATCGCATCTGTCCTGCTTTACCTGCTCGTCGATCTGATCCTCAAAATCGTACGCCGGAGTATCCTCCTCGCGCGAGTAGGCGAAAGCGCCGAGACGGTCGAATTTCGTTTCCTTTATGAATTCGCACAGCTCCTCGAACTGCTCCTCCGTCTCGCCGGGAAAGCCGGTTATCACCGTCGTGCGAAGCGTTATGCCCGGCACTTTTTCGCGCAGACGCTTTATCGCGTCGATTATCGTGCTTTTGTCGCCGTGGCGGTTCATACGTTCAAGCACTTCGTTGTTTATGTGCTGTATCGGCAGATCTATGTATTTTACGACCCTGTCGTTATTTGCTATCTCGTCGATAAGCTCGTCCGTTATCTTGTCCGGGTAGCAGTATAAAAGCCTTATCCACGGTATATCAGTTTCCGCGCAGATACGGCGTATAAGCTCGGGGAGCATATATTTTCCGTACAGATCGAGTCCGTAGCGCGAGGTGTCCTGCGCTATGAGCGACAGCTCTTTGCAGCCGTCCGCGTCAAGCAGCTTCGCCTCCTCGACGAGCTCCTCCATCGTGCGCGAGCGGAATTTTCCGCGTATCAGCGGTATCGCGCAGTAGGTACAGCGGTTGTCGCAGCCCTCGGCGATTTTCAGGTACGAAGCGAACGGCGGCGTCGTGAGCATACGGCTGCCGCCCAGCTCCGACGTGTTCTTGTCGTCAAACGACGAGTACCTCTCGCCCGAAAGCGCGCGTGTTACCGCCTCGCCTATCTTTTTTATGCTGCCCACGCCGACGAGCGCGTCGACCTCGGGCATCTGCTCGAATATCTGCTCGCGGTATCTCTCGGCAAGACAGCCGGTGACGATTATCTTCTTTAAATGCCGGTGCTTTTTGAACCACGCGATATCGAGTATGTTGTCTATCGCCTCTTTTTTCGCGTCCTCAATAAAAGCGCAGGTGTTTATTATTATAACGTCCGCCTCCGACTCCTCGTTCGTTATCTCGTAACCCTGATCGGACAGGACGGAGAGCATTACCTCCGTGTCGAGCTGATTTTTACAGCAGCCAAGCGATACAAAACCCACTTTTATTTTTTTCATAATCTATCCTTAATTTTATTATAGAATTTATGGTTCTATATCTTTTTCTTTATCTTCTGCTTTCTCTTTTTCTTTTTCGTTGGCTCTTTTATTTATTTCTTCAAGATAACCGGCTGTAATGATACCGGATGGAAGTGCGACGATCGCAATACCGAATACTGATGAAATCATAGTAACAAGTCTGCCGATTGTTGTAACAGGATAAATATCTCCGTACCCCATTGTAGTAAGAGATACCGTTGCCCAATAAACCGCATCAAAAAACGTATTGAAAGAATCCGGCTCAACGTTCATAATGATAAGCGCGGATGTCAGCACATATATAATAGCAAGTGATCCGACTGCGGATAACGGAGCTTTTGAAGCTTTAAAAACGTTTGAAATAATCTGTACGCTTTTTGAATATCTTGCTGTCTTGAATACACGAAGCACACGAGCAGCGCGAATCATACGCATAATGCGCAAAACTTTGAATCCGCTGCTTAATACTGTCAAAGATGGTAAAATTGAAATCAGATCAATAAGAGCGGAGAACGTAAAGGGATAAATGATAAAAGATAAAGCGCCTTTTTTCTTAAGTTTAAAATCGGCTGTTATAAGTCTTAAAATGTAGTCGATTATAAAAATTACAACGCACACCTTATCAATAACGATAAATGCGGTATATTCTGTTTTAAACGCAAGCGGAACTAAACTGGTTATAATCACGACTATCATAAATACGTCGTATATACGGCTTACAACATCGTTTTCTTGAGAAGCCTCAATTATTTCAAAGATTCTTTTTCTCATATCAGCTTACCGTAAATTGAGTTTCAACTTTTTCTCCGCCACCGGATATAACTATTTTGAATGTTCCAAAATTGGTTTTACCGCCGATTTTCCAATTCCATGTGACATTCCCGTTTGCATCGGATTGTTTTTTTTCAAGTCCTGATGCTTTGCTTGCTGTTGTAGAATAATAAACACTTATTGAATACTCTGTATTTGGTTTTCCTTTTATACTTACTATTGCTGTTTCATTTCGTTTGACTTGTGATGAAATTTGAGTTATCGTTATACTGTCTTGACTTTTTTCTGTAATTACTTCCTTTTTTGTTTCTTCTGCGGTAGTCTCCTGTACTTTTTTTGTTTCTGCAACAGTAGTTTCTGTGGTTGTACTTTCTGAAATTGTTGTCACAACAGATATAGTTTCTGCGTTGGTTAGTTCTACATCGGTTTCAGTATTTGTTTCTGTTACGAGTTCGCTTGTGACTTCATTTTCGCTTTCATCAATTATACGTACAACATCAGATATTACAGAATCTGTATCCAAATCAATTGCTTTAATGTCATTATTCTCTGTTAATTCTATTATATCTGAAATAGTACAGCCGCACAAAGACAGTATCAAAGCGGTAATTATAACAAAAATCAGATTTTTCGTAGTATAATCTCCTTATGCATAAGTTGTGCATTTACGTTATAAATCAAAAAATGCTATCATTCAAATTACTCTAAAATATTATAATATATTAAATTTTTTAATTTTGCAAGTCTTTGTTGTCATCATTTTGTTTATTATAGAATTTTTTATAAATAAATGCCCATATAAAGCCGCCGCAGACGGCAGAAAGGCACAGACCGGGGAAAAGATACGGCGTTCTGTGGTAAAAGCTGATATCGTCGCGCTCGCGTATCTCGGCAGTCGCGAATCCCGCCGTAAGCGGCTCGACGCCCGATAATATCCTGCCCGTGGGCGATATGACCGTCGAATACCCCGCCTGCGACGAGCGCACCATGAAGCG
>CACZVC010000071.1:0-6810 GCA_902784545.1 uncultured Ruminococcus sp.
TAAACAGAGAAATTTGCTGTAAGCTATGAATTGCGCCGCAAACGGCGCGTGAATTGCGGCTATCGCCGCATGAATTGTTCGTATCGAACATGAATTGAGTCTTACGGCTCATGAATTGTCCCTTAAAAGGACATTAAAGAGGTTGTCACTTAATGCGACAGCCTCTTTATTCTTTGAAAAGATGCGATACGGCGTCGTAAGGGTCGGAGAAGACGGGCTTCAACGGTTTTAACCTTTCGGCGCTCATGTGTCCGCAGCTCACGAGCAGACATTTCGCTCCGATAAGATCCGCGACCTCGGCGTCGTGCTCCGTATCGCCTATCATAACGGGATTTTCGGGCTTTACCTTGTTTTTCCATTCGAGCGCGATATCGGATTTGCCGCGGGCGTGTATGTTGTCGAGCCCTATTATACCGTCGAAGTAACCGCCGATCCCGAGGCGCGAAAGTTGATCCTGCACCATTTCCGTCTTCGACGCTGTGAGTATAAGCTGCGGTATGCCCGCTTTTCTGACCGCTTTGAGCGCTTTTACGACGTTGGGGCAAAGCTTCAGCGGTTCGTTGTATTTGTTGTAAAGGTCTACCCATTCGACGGCGAGTATGTCGAAGCTCGTTTTATCAAAATCGAATCCGATCTTCGCGTAATAATTCTGTACCGGGAATTCAAAAACCTCTTTGTATCTTTCGGCGTCCGAAAGCTCGGGCAGACCGTATTTTTTCAAAAGCTCGTTTATGCTTTTTATGCACGGCGCAAGATCGTCGAGCACCGTGCCGTTGAAATCCCATAAAATGTGCGATGGTCTCATAACACACCGATCCCCTCAAGCATTATTTTCAAACCTATAAGTATAAGCACACAACCGCCTGCGATCGACGCCGGCTTGCCGAATCTGTTGCCGAAAACGGAGCCTAAAAACACGCCGCCGAAGCAGACCGCAAACGTTATTCCGCCGATGACCGCCGCGGACAGATATATGTTGAGACCGCCCTCCATTGCAAAGGTAAATCCGACTGCGAGAGCGTCTATACTCGTAGCGACGGCGAGGATAACGAGCTCTTTTATATCGAGTTTGGCGGACGTTTTATCCGGCTCGCCTTTTACAGCGTCGATTATCATTTTTACGCCAATTATAAGCAGTATGCCGAACGCTATGAAATGGTCGAATTTTTCAACGTACTGTATTATACCTCTGCCGAGAAGCCAGCCGAGCACGGGCATCGCCGCCTGAAAAACGCCGAAAAACAGCCCGATAACCGCGGCTTTTTTCGCCAGAGGCTTTTTCAGCTTCAAGCCCTTGCAAAGCGACACCGAAAAGGCGTCCATCGCAAGACTCAGAGACAAAAGAACAAGACTTAAAACCTGCATAATAAATACCGTAATTTATTTTTTTGATTTCGTATATGTAACTTTGAGCTGAGCAACGGTATAAATATATCATAAAAAAACGATAAAGTCAAGAGAAAAAAGAGGGAAAAATGAAGAAGAATTATCCGTTATACAACGTGGAGAAATTTTACGACTTTAAAGAAATGCTCGATATCGCCGTAAGAGAAGACCCGGATAAAACGGCGCTGAAATATAAAAGCAAGGGAAATATAAAGGAAATAACGTATAAGGAGCTTGAAGAACGCACGGATAAGCTCGGCACGGCTTTATCCTCGCTCGGCTTCGATAACTGCCATTTCGCGATAATATCCGAAAACAGCTACAAATGGATAATTACGTACCTTACCGCGCTGAAAGGCTCAGGCGTTTTCGTACCGATAGACAAAGATCTGCCGGATAACGAGGCTTTGAATCTCATAAACGTATCCGATTCGGCGGTGCTGTTCTATTCAAACGCAAAAAGCGGTTTTGTCGCGGAAAACCGCGATAAAATGGCGAATATAAAGCTGTTCGTAAATCTCGACGAGCATACGGACGGCGACGGTTACGTCTCGTATTACAGACTTGTCGAGCGCGGCGGAAACGGGCTTCTGAACGGAAACAGGCGGTACCTCGACGCGTCGAACAGGCGCGACGATCTTAAAATGCTCGTCTACACCTCGGGCACGACCGGCAAGGCGAAGGGCGTTATGCTTTCTTTGCGCAACCTTACGTCGATGGTCTATTACGGCTTGCAGACGATAACGGTTTATACGACGGGTCTGTCCGTTCTGCCGTATCACCACACATACGAGGCGGTCTGCGATATTCTGGGCTCGCTCCACAAGCACTGCACGATCTGCGTAAACGAAAGTCTGCGCGCGGTATCGGAAAATCTGAAATTATACAAGCCGGATTATATTCTGCTCGTGCCGGTTTTCGTGGAATTTTTCTATAACGCGATATGGAAAAAGGCGGAAAAATCGGGCAAGGCCGACGCGCTCCGAAATCTGATAAAGATGAGCGGCGCTCTGAGAAAAGCGGGCGTGGATATGCGCAAAAAGCTTTTCGCCGGCATAAGAGAAGGCTTCGGCGGAAAGCTTGAAATGATAGTTACGGGCGGCGCTCCGCTTCGGGAGGAGCTCGGCGAATTTTTCGACGCGATAGGCATAAGACTGAGAAACGGTTACGGCATAACCGAATGCTCGCCGCTTTTATCCGTCAACAGAAACGAATACAGCGATTATAAAACGGTCGGCGTTCCCGTTCCGTGCGTTGATATAAGGATTTCACAGCCCGACGAGTACGGCGACGGCGAGATACTCGCAAAGGGCGACACGGTAATGCTCGGCTATTACAAAAACCCCGGTGCGACGGCTGAGGTCATGGAAAACGGCTGGTTCCATACCGGCGATATCGGACGCTTCAATTCCGACGGAAGACTTGTGATAACGGGAAGAAAAAAGAATCTCATAGTGCTCAAAAACGGCAAAAACGTTTACCCGGAGGAGATAGAGGGATATCTTACGGCGTCCGATTATATAGCGGAGGTGGTCGTATACGGCATACGCGACGAGGCGGGGCAGGAAACGGGACTATACGCCGAAATTTACCCTGATCCCGATAAAACGAAGGGTATGACGGAGCAGGAAAAGCTCGCGCTCATAACGAACGAGGTGAGGAGGCTGACCGAAAAGCACGCGTCATATAAGCGTATAAGTGAAATAAGACTGCGCGATACGGAGTTTGAAAAAACGACGTCGAAGAAAATAAAAAGGGATTACGGTAAATAATTTAAAGAATTTTGCCGTAAAAAAGAGTAATTTACGAAAAGCGGACGTATATTATTATTGAAAATCTTAAAGAAAGGCGGTTTCGGCGGTGGCGTTTTCACCGGATTTTTTGGATGAATTAAAAAGGCGAAACAGCATAGTCGACGTAATAAACACGTACGTTCCGCTGAAACGCGCGGGCAATCTGTATAAAGCGTGCTGTCCGTTCCATAATGAAAAAACACCGTCCTTCTGCGTTTACGCAAATCAGGGAGACGAGCATTTTTACTGCTACGGCTGCGGCGCGGGCGGCGACGTCGTCAGCTTTGTGATGAAAGCGGAAAACGTCGATTACGTTACCGCGATAGAAAACCTCGCAAAGCGCGCCGGTATGACCATGCCGGTCGACGGTTATAACAGACAGGACGCGGACAAGCGCAGAAGGATCCTTGACGCGAACAGGGAAGCGGCGAAGTTTTTTCACTCCCAGCTCGTTTCCGGCAGATTCTCCGAAGCGACGGAATATATCCGCGGCAGAGGGCTTGAGCGCGCGGTGAATCACTTCGGGCTCGGCTACTGTCCGCCCGGCAAAAAGCTGTTTTCGTATATGACGGATCTCGGCTACAAGCCTGCCGAGCTTCAAAGCGCGTTTTTATGCAACAGATATAATTACGATATTTTTGAAAACCGTATCATATTCCCGGTCATAGACGTCGGAGGGAACGTCGTCGGCTTCAGCGCGCGCTCGCTTGAAAAAAAGCCGGCGGACGGAAGAAAGTACGTAAATACGAACGATACGGCGGCTTTCAACAAACGCCGCAATCTTTACGCGCTTAACTTCGCAAAAAATACGAAACAGGATCATTTTATACTCTGCGAGGGGCAGACGGACGTTATATCTCTTCATCTCGCGGGCTTTACGAACGCTCTCGCCTCGCTCGGCACGGCGTTCACGCCGGAGCAGGCGGCGCTGATGAAAAGGTATAAAAACAAGACCGTCATATGCTACGACGGCGACGAGGCGGGAAGAAACAAAACGTCGGCGGTAATAAAGATACTGACCGACGCGGGTATGGAAACAAAGGTACTGATACTGCCGGGCGAGCTCGATCCCGACGAATATATCAAAAAATACGGCGGTGAAAGGTTTTCGCTTCTGCTCGCGGACAGTATAGGGCAGATGGACTACCGCTGCGGTCAGGTGCTCGCATCGTACGATCTTCAGTCGTCTGATCAGAAGGTGCTTGCCGCGGACAAGCTCGCGGACGTTTTATCCGCGATAAATTCGCCGGTCGAGCGCGAGGTATATACTGTAAAATACGCGAAGCGGCTCGATATAACCCCGGAGAGCTTCAAAACGCTGATAGAACAAAAGCATAAGAATCACGTAAAAAGCGTCAAGCGCGAGAGCGAAATGCAGCTGATACGTCAGAGCGAAGGCTACGGCGACAGGGTAAATCCCGATAAGCTGCGTATGACGCGCGCGGCAAATTCAGAGGAGGCGCTGCTCGGCATAGCCGAGATAAACCCGGAATTCCTGATAAAAGCCGAGGAGGACGGAACGCTCGCCGCCGGGGATTTCAAAACGGAATTTAACAAACGGGTATATAACGCCATGCTTTCGTGCGTGAAGGAATACGGCAGATTCGATCTGTCGCTCATATCCGAGCAGTTCAGCGCTGACGAGACAGGGCGCATAACCCGGATGTATATAAACCGCAGCGAGCTGTCAAACAACGGCTACGAGGCATTCAAGGATTACGCGCGGGCGCTGAAAAGCGAGGAAAAACCGTCTGACGGCGCCGCTTCGTTCGACGATCTGCAGGCTATGATAAATAATAAGAAGAAATAAATGAAAGGATAGTATATATGGAAAACGATAAGAAAAACGCAATAAAAGCGCTTATTGAATCCGGTAAGGCGAAAGGCACTCTGTCAAACAACGAGATAATGGAAACTCTCGACGAGCTTGATATGAGTCTGGAGCAGATCGAAAAGTTTTACGAAAAGCTTCAGTCCGAGGGTATCGAGGTCGTGGGATTTCTCGACGACAACCCCGAGATAGAGGGCATAGAACGGGAGATCGAAAAGTACGAGTCAGCCGAGGAAATGGAAAAAATGCTGACGCAGGAGGGTCTGAATATTGAAGACCCGGTCCGTCAGTATCTGCGCGACATAGGCAAATACAGTCTGCTCGATCAGGAGCGCGAGCTCGAGCTTGCGGAGCGTATGGCGTACGGCGACACGAACGCGAAAAAAGAGCTCGTCAACGCAAACCTGCGTCTTGTCGTAAGCATAGCCAAAAGATACGTATCCCGCGGTATGTTTTTCCTCGACCTTATCCAGGAGGGCAATTTAGGCCTTATCAAAGCCGTGGACAAGTTCGATTACACAAAGGGCTACAAATTCTCGACCTACGCGACGTGGTGGATAAGGCAGGCGATAACGCGTGCCATCGCTGATCAGGCGAGGACCATAAGAATACCCGTGCACATGGTCGAGACGATACACAAGGTCTCGAAGATACAGCGGCAGCTCGTACAGGACAACGGCAGAGAGCCGTCGGCGGAGGAGATAGCCGAAGAGCTCAACATGAGCGTGGAGAAGGTGCGCGACATAATGAAGATAGCGCAGGATCCCGTATCGCTCGAAACGCCGATAGGCGAGGAAGAGGATACGCATCTCGGCGATTTCATTCCCGACAACGACTCGCCCGCTCCCGCAGACGCCGCTTCGCAGACGCTTCTGAGAGAACAGCTGAACGACGTGCTCAACACGCTCACCCCGCGCGAGGCGCAGGTGCTCCGTCTCCGCTTCGGTCTTGAAGACGGACAGACGAGAACGCTTGAGGAGGTCGGACGTCAGTTCAACATCACGCGCGAGCGCATAAGACAGATCGAGGCGAAGGCGCTTCGCAAGATACGCCATCCGAGCCGCTCTAAGAGACTCAAGGATTTTCTTGAATAATACTGTTATTTATAACAATTTTTTGTAATTTATATTATGCACAAAGTAGATTTTGTTGTGCAAACGTACGATATTTACATATTGTGATAGTGCATATAATACAAAAAATTCTATTTTAAATATTATCTTTTAAACAGATATTATTAAATTTATATTTTATGACTTGACATTTTGCCGTTTTTAATGTAAAATATAGTATAATTATTTATGGTGTATTCCTACGAGTACGTCATTTCAGGAGGTTTTACAGCCAGATGAAAAAGAGAATTGCGGCGTTTTTACTGTTATTGGTAATGGTATGTGCGGTCGTGCTCACGAGCTGCAACAACATCACCGAGATCATTGACGACGAGGACGTCAGACGTGCGCTCACCGTTACCCTGTACTGCATCACGGACGAAAAAACGACGCCCGACGCGATACAGAGAGTCGAAAACGCTATCAACCAGATCACGAGAAAACGCTATTCAACGCAGATAAAGCTCCGCTTCTACAAGGAATCGGAGTATAACGGCGTTATCGACAACCTTGTCGCGGATATAGCGCTTGAAGAAAAGCAGAAAGCGGATAACGAATCGCTGTCCGCGGCGGCGGCCAAGGAATCGAGAAGAATCGCCGCCATAGATAAACTCATCGCGGTGGATAAAGCCGAGGTCACCACCAAAAAGCTCATAGTCTGGACGAAGGAGACCGAGGAGGAGGAAGA
>CACZVC010000071.1:6839-17469 GCA_902784545.1 uncultured Ruminococcus sp.
ACCTACGAGACCACGCAGAACATCTTCGGCGAGGACGTTGAGAAATATCCGGACGCAACGGATACGCAGCTCGATATATTCCTTATCTGCGGCACCGAAAACCTTAACAAATACGTAACCGAGGAGCCGTACGCGACGGACGACGAATCGTTCCTCGTTTCCATGGACGAATCGCTTACGCTCAATTCCAAGACGATAAAGCAGTACGTCAGCGACACCATACTGCTCGCCGGCAAGGTCGGCAACACGCAGTACGCGATCCCGACGAACAAGCGTATGGCGGGCGAATCCACGTATCTCGTGCTTGACCGCGCGCTTATGAAAAAATACGGTTATTCCGAGGACGATATAAGAAACCTCACGAGCGCGAAGTTCGCGTCGTTCTTACACGATGTCAAGGAAAACGAGACCGACGTTGTACCGCTCAAAAACGCTCCCGACGCGCCCGGTATCGTATCGCTGTTCGGCGAGGAATCCATATTCGGCACCTACGTTGCGAATACCGCCGTCACCGGCTTCAAGGCCGTACCGAAAAACCTCCTGAGCGCTTACCAGTATACCGACCATATCAAATATATGGAGCAGTACAGACGCAACGGCTACATAGAGGATAAGGGCGACGAAGCCAGATATGCCGCGCAGGTCGTGACAGCCGACGAGGATGAGCTTGAAAAGTACCCCGAAAACAAGTACGTTGTAAAGGTACTCGGCAAGGGCATGGCGACGACCGAAACGATAGGACAGTATATGTTCGGTATCAGTAAGTATACGCGCGATCCCAACAGATGCATGGAAATAATCACCCTCATCACCACGAACTCGGAGATAAGAAACCTGCTCCAGTACGGTGTTGAAGGCTATAACTACAAGGTAGACGAGGAAGGCAGACTCACCCGTCTCAACAACGAATATATGATGGACATATTCGCAACGGGCAACACGTTCATCGCGTACCCCGAGGAGGATATGGAGCTTGACGTCTGGGAGAAGGACAAAGCCGCCAACAGGACAGCCATAGTTTCCCCGTATCTCGGCTTCCTCTTTGAAAAGGAAAACAACGCCGAGCTTATCGAAAAGATGAAAGCGCTGTCGAATTCGCTGATAGAGCAGATAAAGAGCTTCGACGTCGAGGCTGAGAGAGTAAAGAAAATAGAATCTCTTACAAAGGATCTTGAAGGCTATCAGAAATCCGCCGATAAATACAAGGATCAGCTCGACGCTCAGATCGAGCTTGAAGACGGAACGACAGTTACCGTAAGAGATCTCGCCATGGATTATCTCAAGAGGATAGAGGACGGAAAAGCCGCTCTCGCGCCGCTTGAAAAAGCGCTGAACGAGGCGAAAGCCGCGGTCAAGACTTACGATTCCGCAATCGATAAGCTCAATACTGAAATTAAGGATCTCAAAAAGAAAATAACCGACGAACAGAAAGTCAAACCGACCGACGACAATCCCGATCTCAAGCCCGACGAGGCGAAGATCGCCGAATGGCAGAAGCAGATCGAGGACGACGAGCGTGAGATCAGAGCGCAGAGAGGCTTCTCCTACGAGCTGAGAAAAGAGCTTACCGCCGCGCAGGCCGCTTACGATGAGGCGAACGCGCCGGTCAAAGCGTTAGAGGCCGAATACAACGAAAAGAAAGTGCCCGCTACCGACGATTCCGGCAAGGAAGTCGCGCTCGCCACGGCTTACAGCGCGCGTCTCAACAACTATACCGCGAGCATGACGAACGTTGAGGACCTCCAGGCTCAGATAGACGCGCTTTACACTCCCGAACAGAGCAAGCTCGACGCCGATTACGCGGAGCTTGAAAAACTGCTTGAAACGTCAACTGCCGAATACGACAGGATGTCCAAGGAATATGAGGCGCTCAACCTCGAATCCAAGAATCACAAAACGGCGATAGAGACCGCGGAGAACGCAGTAAAGGAAGCGAAGGAAAAGCTTGACGCCGCCGATGAGGAAACGCTTGAAGCGCGCAAGAGTATCGCAGTAGCCCTGTCCTACGTTGAGGATAAGGAAAAAGAAATAGCCTCCAACAAGGATGAGGCGAAAGCCGAACAGCTCAACGCCGAGCTTGCCGAAGTCACAAAGGCTTATAACGACGAGGCGGCGAAGAACAAGGCTGCGACAGACAAGTACGAAGCCGCGCTTGCGGATTACGAAGCCAAGACAAAAGCGCTCGACGACGAGAGAAACGCCGAGGTATTCAAAAAGACGAACGAGCTCGATCTTGCCATGGGCGATCTCAACAAGACGATCAAAAAAGCGACGTCTGATAAAGAGAACTTCAAGCACAACACGTTTGAATACTACGACGCTATCGCTTCCGCTCTTTACGACGAATACTTCAAGGGCATCGTAACCGACCTCGAAACGAACAATACAGATTATCAGCAGTTCATGAACATCGGCGAGGAATACGCCGATAACGAAAACGGCGTTGTAAGCATTTACAACGAATGGTATTCAGCCACATACGGCGAATAATCAAAAATAAATAAACGCCTCGATCATACAATCGGGGCGTTTTATGTAAAAAAAAGGAGTAGTTGATGAAAAAGAAAAGTATTGCCATAATGATAAGACTTATCATATGCGTTTCCGTATTGGTAACCGGTATAATCCTCGCGTTCGTAACGCGGCTTTTCACGCCGGATATGTTCGGTCAGATAAATTTTGATTTCGGCGTTTTGCTCCGGCTTATAATCATGGTCGCGTGCGTGCTTGCCGCCGAGGCTCTTATTACGTTTATTTTAAGCTTCATAAAACCGCAGAATCACAGGGCGCGTTCAGTCATTTCCATCCTGTCAAGCGTACTGAAATACGTCGCGGCAATAATAATCCTTTGCTGGGGACTGGCTATAATAGGCGTAAACGTGTCAACGATCGTCGCAAGCGTCGGCATAGTCGCTCTTATCGTAGGCTTCAGCGCGGAAAGCCTTATAGCCGACGTGGTGACAGGCGCGTTTATGATATTTGAAAATCAGTACAACGTCGGCGACATCGTGGAGGTGGACGGCTTCCGCGGCACGGTCACGAGCATCGGTATCCGCACGACCTGCATAACCGACCCCGGTGACAACGTGAAAATAGTAAACAACTCCGCGATGAAAAACATCCTGAACCGCTCCGACAAGCTGTCGAGAAGCATAAGCGAAATAGCCGTTCCTTACGCCACGGATCTTGAAAAGCTGGAGAGCGAAATACCGGCTCTTATGGACAGGATATATGAAAACAGACAGGACGTTTTCAAAGCCGCGCCGAAATATCTCGGCGTTCAGGAGCTTGCCGAAAGCTCTGTAATACTGAAATTTGTAGTTAACGTGGATGAAAAGGATATTTATTCCGGCGCGCGTCTTCTGAACAGGGATCTGCTTCTCGGTTTCAGATCGCTCGGCGTTGAATGCCCGTTCCCGCAGGTCGACGTTCACACCGATAAATAATAATGAATAATTATATTATCGGACAGGAGGTGAAGTTATTTGCGCCGCGTTAAAAGTGACGAATACGGATTTGACCCGAAAACCGAATCGACTTATTTGAAAAGAGACGAGTTTACATACGCCGAAGAATATAACGGGACGTGCAGAGAAGACGATATACCTCCCGCACCGCGCGAAACGGCGCCGGAATATGACGGCACCGTAAAAGGCGTTTTCGAAAAAGAAGGCAAACGTCATAAGTTTTTGAAAAAAGGTATGTTCGCGCTTACCGCGTCTGTTATAGCGCTTGTATCCGTTGTTTTTGCGGCGTACAGCCTCGACCCGCTCGGCGCCGACTTTCTCATGACCGGCAGTCTGTCGCCGTCATCATCAACGGGAAGTACCGATTCATTCCCGTCGCTGCCTAATCTCAATCCCGATTTCGCGGGCAATTACGCGTGGTCGGGTATGGGCTCGGAGGAATACGTTCTGTTAGGCTCCGATTATCTGCACGCAGGAACGTTCTACACAAACGGAGGAACGCCGATAGCGACGGTATCCGGCGCGTCGTACGACAAAGCGACGAACACGCTTACGCTCAATAACTACAAAGGCACGGTCATCAACGTCAACCTCATGGGCAACGGCTTCAAGATAAATCTGATTGGCGAAAACTCCGTCGATTATCTCGTCGCCTGGGGCGCAATGTACGGCGGAAGCGTGACGTTTACCGGCAGCGGAAGCATCAAGATCAACGAATCGCTGAAAAATCCGAACGGTATACTGCTTCAATGCGAGGACAGCAAATCGTGTATAATGATAGACAGAGAAGCGACAGTCGAGGTGTTCGGACAGAGCGGAGCCGTCATTATCCACCGCACGATGCTCAAAAACGCCATATACACGCTGAAACCGATAGTTATGAGCGGCGGAGTTTATTCAACGGGCGAATTTGTCGAATATGAAGTAAATGTGACGGATGAAAACGGCAAGCCGAAGGTTGACGAAAACGGAAATTACATTACCGAGATCAAGACGGTCAAGGACATCGGCAGGGATCAGGGAATGACTTTATACGATTATTCCGTTGTGGATGAAAACGGAAAACCGTCAAATCACGTGCTGTTTAAGCCCGAATAATGATTTCAAACGATAAAAATCGTTAAAAAACAAAAAAATATCAAAGAAAATCGGAATAAACGATTGACAAAAACGGAATATTATAGTATAATAATTACAGAATAAAAATTTAAACAGGAGGAATCAAAATGAACAAGACACAGTTTATCAACGCCGTTAAAGCAAAAGCCGGCAAGGACGCTGAAGCGTACGTAAACGCTTCGATAGCAGTTATAGAAGAGGCGCTCAAAAAGGGAGAAAAAGTTCAGATAACCGGTTTCGGTACCTTTGAGGTACGCAAGCACAAAGCCAGAGTCGGCAAGAACCCGAGAACCGGCGAATCCGTAAAGATCAAGGCTTCCAAGTCCGTCGCTTTCAAACCCGGTCAGACGCTTAAGAATGGCATAAACAAAAAGAAATAAGTCAAAAATAAACAAAAAGAAATAAGTCAAAAATAACAAAAGGCTGTCTCGCTCGACAGCCTTTTGAATTACCCTCGATTATTTTGCGGCTTTGACGGAGGTCGTGTGGAGGTTGACGCCGTTATACCAGTAAAGGTAACCTTCAACGTCTATCTTGTCGCCGACCTTAAAAGCCTCGACAGCCTTGTAAACGTCCGTATCCTTGCCGCAGAGATAAAACTCAACGCAGAAGTTATACGTCTTGCCGTCCTTCGATACCTTGTAGTAAAGGTCGTCGGTCTTGTTTTCAGCGTTCTTGTAGGCAAAAGCGGCGCCGGAATCGTCGTACGCTTCAACGGTAAGCCCCTTTAAGCTTACGAATTCGTTCTGATGCGCGATAAGCTTTTCGTCGTCTGCGAGGATCGACGTGGCGTCCAAAGCTTTTGCTATAAAACTGCCCTGTTCGATCTCATACGTGGCGTCTATTATCTCGATTTCGCCGGACCATTCAGACTTAAAACCGGTGACCTTGATTTTAGTACCGGGCGTAAGCTTTTTGTATTCTTCCTCGGTACACGCCATTTCGTAAATGAAATACGCGCCGTCCTTATCCTGCGTATAGAACGTACCTTTGTTGTCCCACCAGGACTGCTTTGCCTGAACGTACGTTTCGACAACGACTTTATCGTTCAGCGCGGCGGCCTTGTATTCGGCGTAGGTCATAACGCCCGGACCTTTAACGTCGGGCTTTTCGGTATTTGTGCAGGCGAATAACGCGAAGATCATCGTCAGCGCAAGTGCAATTGCGAATGTTTTTTTCATTTTGTATTATCTCCTTTGCAGAAATTACGGATTTATTATATTAAATTATATACTAAAAGTCAATACAAAACAGGTAAAATCTGTTATTTATTATGTAAATTTGATTTGTTTTTCGCTCTTATGCGGCTTATGATGAAAACGGTTATGATGCCGAGCCATACGGCGCACAAGATCACTATAAGCGTTACCGAAGCCGCGGGAAGCCCGTGAAATTCGGTTTTTGACAGCGCGCCGGACGGATTTCTCTGGTCGAGGCGGTATAATGAATTGACTCTGCCGAACATTTTTTCAAAATAAGCGTCGTCTACCGTTTCTTTTCTGTTTACGGATTTTACCGTGTTTTCGATAAGATCTCCCGCCGCGTCGCGCAGGGAAGCCGAGCCGTTGAAAACCGGGGTGACAAACGTGTATTTTCTGTTTTCAAGCAGGATCTTCGACGCTTCTATCTTTATTTTGTAGTAAAAATCATTGTCCTCGCCCGAACGGGAGAGGTAATTTTTGTATTCCTCCGTTTCCTGCGCTTTGAGCGTCACGGGAACGTAGCCCTCCGTCTCCGCGTACGATATCTGCACCTTGTTTGTGAGAAGATACTGAGCGAAAAGCCACGAGGCGAGCACCTCCTGCGGGTCGTCCTTGTTGAAAATACAGACGGACGGCCCCTGCGAGATCATTTTCGGCTCGTTTGGTTTTACCTGCGGTATCATTTTGACTATCGTCTCGAATTCGACGAGGTTTTCCTTTGAAATATCGAGATGAGTCGCCTTGCTTCCGATCCACGTCGAGCCGGCGGTCGAGTCTATCGCGAAAATGCATTGACCGGCGTTGAAGAAGTTGCCGGGGTAGCTCGATATTTTAAACGTCGAAAACGCGCCGTGACTGTGTTCGGCAACCGTTTTCAAAAAGCTTTTCGTTTCGTCGTTGAAGATAAGTATATCGCCGCCGTCGTTTGAATAACCTGCGCCCGACTGCTTCAGATACTGTATCATCATATTGTCGGTCGATTTATAAATAAACGGTATAAGCACCTTTTGTCCGTTTATTTTATAAGTCCCGTCGTCGTTTCTGGCGAGCGCCGCCTCCGAAACCTCCCATATAAAATCCCACGTCAGTATATCGGGTATCTCGTATCCCAGCTTTTCAACGTAAGTCTTGTTTATATAGCACGCCTCGGTCGAGCGCATATACGGTATCGCGTAATAATAATCGCCGAGCTTGCATTCTTCGATAAACTGCGGTACAAGCTCGGAAAATTCCGGCGAATCGAATTTTACCTCCGAGCCGCCGAGACCGTATTTTTCATTTTCAAACAGCCCGTCGAGAGGAACGACCGTGTTTACTCCGGTCAGATACGTCGCTATGTGGTCCGGGTACGTTATGCAGATATTCGGCGTCGTTTTTGTCGATATGTTCGTTATGACGTCGTTATATATCCTGCCGTAATCGCTGTAAAGATTGAGGTTTATTTTTATATTGGGATAAAGCGCCTCAAAATCGGCTATCGCGTCGACGTAAACCTTTGTCTGCACCTTGTTGGTGTCGTTTTTCGCCCAGAAATTCAGCTCGTATGTGCGGCTTTCGTCAAAGGTTTCCGGCATAACGAATTCGTCAAGCGACCTTGCGCCGTGGCATGAGCAAAGACAAAGGAAGAGAAGAACGAGAAGAACAAAAACGGATAAGATCTTTTTCATCCCTTCGTACCTCCTCTGCTGACGCCCTCCATTATCTTGTTTCTGAATATAAGAAACAGTATGATAAGCGGCAGGGAAATAACGACGACAGCCGCCATCATAGCAGGTATGTTTTCGCGCCCGAAGCCGTTTTCGCGTATTTCCTGTATACCGTTCGATACGAGATAATACGCCTCATTGTCTGTTATAAGCCGCGGCCAGACGTAGCTGTTCCAGCATTCTATTATCTTCAATATGACTATGGTTATGAGCGTGGGACGGCAGACAGGTATCATCACCTTCATAAGATAACCGAAATCGGTTGTGCCGTCGATCTTTGCCGCGCGGTATAATTCATCCGGTATCTGCTCGAAGTTTTCTTTTAAAAGGTATATATAGAATATGCTCGCGACGGACGGAAGTATAAGTCCGGCGAAAGTGTTTCTCAGATTCAGGTCGGTCACGGTGACGAAATTCGTTATTATAACAAGCTCGTTCGGTATCATCATAAGCGCCAGAAACAGGGAAAACACGACGTTTTTGCCCTTGAAATCAATACGCGCGAACGCGTATGCGGCAAGCGTTGTGACGACGAGCATCAGAGCCGTCGTCAGAAGCGTGAAGATCACGGTATTGCCGAAATACCGCCCGAGCGGGACCGCCGTGAACGCGTCGGCGTAGTTTTTGAGCGTGGGCGAAAGCGTAAAGAATTTCGGTATATATTCCACGCTGTAAGCGGCGTAGCTTTTTACGGACGACAAAAGCATCCAGTAAAACGGGAAAAGCACGATAAGAGCCCAGACGGCAAGCATCGTATAGATCAGAGTGTTGAATACGATCTTCGACGCTTTGCCCTTGTCTTTCGGCTTTTTATAAGCTTGATTTACCGTCATATCCCCACCCCGTCAATAAAAGACTTTCTTTCTGCTTATCATCAGATTTATCACGGTTATGGTGAAAACTATGATGAAAAGCACGACCGCCGCCGCGGAAGCGTACGACGGATAACCTCCGCTGTCGCCGTAAAGCATATCGTAAATATATCCGACGACGGTGTTCATCCCGGCGGCGTTGAGGTCCGTGCCGAATATCGCGACCTCGTCGCTGTACGCCTTGAAAGCGCCGATAAAGCCGGTTATTACGAGATAGAATATCATCGGAGATATCATCGGCAGGGTTATATGCGTAAACACGCGGAAGCGCGGCGTGCCGTCGAGCTTCGCCGCCTTGTAATAATCGTCCTTTACCGAAGCGAGCGCGCTTGTCAGTATCAGTATCTTGAACGGAAGCACGACCCAGACGGTGTAAAAGCACATTACGAACATTTTTGCCCAGTACGGTCCGTCGATGAAATCTATCGCCTGAGCGCCGAAAAGCTTGATAACGGCGTTTACGAGTCCGTCCGTGTACGCGGTCTTTTTGAAAAGTATCATAAACACGAGACCGACGGCGAGCGTATTCGTAACGTACGGCAGAAAATAAATTGTCTGAAACAGCTTGCGAAGAGGCTTTATACTGCTCAATCCCAAGGAGATTATGAGCGAGAGCAGGGTAGACACCGGCACGGTTATTATAACTATTATAAACGTGTTTTTAAGCGCCTGCAAAAAATACGGGTCGTGAAGTATATACGAGTAGTTATAAAACCCGACGCCGAAAAACGTCTGAGAGGCGGAATTGTACCCCTCCTCAAACGAGTAAATTATAACGTCGACAAGCGGATATACCATAAACACGCCTAAAAACAGTATGGCGGGCAATAAGTATAAAAACGCTTTTAAACCTTTGTGCTTCATACCGCCGCCTCCGATAAAGGTCTTATGCGCTCCCCGGTCTCCTTGTCGAACACGAGCACCTTGAAGGGCTTTAATTCAAAGCCGACAGTTTCCGCGCCGATTATGCCCTTGACCGTCTGCGCGTCGACAACGGCGCGTATCACGGCGCTCTGACAATCCGGGTGCTTTGCGACTATGCTCGTATCGCGCCCCATCACCTCGATACGCTCGAGCGCGCAGTGAAGCGTTCCTTTGTCCGATACCGTAAAGCCCTCGGGACGAATGCCGACGTCGACCTCGCCCGATTTTCTGCATTCAAAATCGAGCGCGCGTTCGCCGCCTATATATATCGCGCCGTCCTTAAGCTCGCCGTTGAATACGTTTATCGCCGGCGTGCCCAAGAATTTCGCGACGAAAATATTGACCGGATCGTCGTATACCTGCTGAGGCTCGCCTATCTGATTGACCGCGCCGGAGTTCATAACGATTATGTAATCGGAGATGCTCATCGCCTCCTCCTGGTCGTGCGTGACGAATATGGTCGTTATGCCCGTTTCGCGCTGGATGCGGCGAAGCTCCTCGCGCGTTTGAAGGCGCAGACGCGCGTCAAGATTGGAAAGAGGCTCGTCGAGCAAAAGCGCCTTCGGCATTTTAACGAGCGAGCGCGCTATCGCAACGCGCTGCTGCTGACCGCCCGAAAGCTCGGACGGGCGCCTTTCCATAAGGCCGTCGATCTGTACGAGCTTTGCCATTTCACGCACCTTTTCCTCCATTACCTCCTTCGGCAGCTTGTCCTTGCCGCGCAGGTTTTTCAAAGGAAACATAATGTTGTTTCTGACAGTCAGGTGAGGGTATAACGCATAGTTCTGAAATACGAGCCCCACGCCTCTGTGCTCCGGCTCAACGTCCGTAACGTCCTCGCCGTCAAACAGTATCCTGCCGGAGGTCGGCTTTTCAAGTCCGCAGATAAGATTCAAAACGGTGCTTTTTCCGCAGCCGGAAGGACCGAGAAGCCCTATCAGCTTTCCCTCGGGAATATCGTAAGAAAAATTATCGACAGCCGTTACAAGCGTCCCGTCCTTGTTTTTGCTTTTGAATATTTTTGTCAGATTTTGCAGTGTTATTTTCATAGATTCATACTTCCGAAAAACAGTATTCCTGATACATTATATCATTATTTTTCGTTATTTTCAATAGGCAAAAGAAAAAATTTAATATAATTGTACTCTTAAAGACAGTTAATGAAAACCGGCTGAAGTAAGGAACAAAATCCTTATTTCAGCCGGTATTTTGCCGCATATCTTTGCTACAATCAGGATGTCTGTGTGCCAAACGTCGAAAAGAATGATGATTGCCCTGACGGGCAAATGATGAGCCTCCCTTCGGTCGCCATGATGATTTGCGGTTTCACCGCAAAATGA
>CACZVC010000072.1 GCA_902784545.1 uncultured Ruminococcus sp.
CTGCGGCGCGTGGATAGCCGGAGTCGCCGGAGAGTACGCGCAAAAAGAAAAAGGCGAGGTCAGTATGACCGCGTCGGACACCGCCGCAAATATATATAAGGCGGTAAAAGAGATAAAAAACCTCCCCTGAGGTCAGCCGGGCGTAAACCCGGCTGACGGGGAGCGTTTTTTTTGTTTATTATTCAGCGTACACGTTAACACACTTCTTGCCGCCGACAGCTATTTTGTTTTCAATCTTAGGTTACCGCCTCACGGCTCTTATGGCGAAGCCCGTTTTACAAACAGAGTTTTTATTTTTTGATGTTTGCAAAATAATCCGATGATGTAATAATTTTATATAATTCATCAAAGGACAGAGCCTGCTTATCGGATTCAACGTTTGGAGAGGTATACCTGTATGTAATTACACAGTCGTCACATAGAACGCTTATCCCGCCACATAACTGAAACGTTGTATAAGTATCTATAAGAACCCTGTTTACCTCGTCTCTTATATAACCCGTGCATATTGTTTCCGGAAAGAATTTTCTGCTTATTATATACGTCGACAGATCTTCCGCTCTTACGCAGCCGAGCTGGTAATCCGGAAAACCGTCATCAAAATTAACTTTTCCGTCGTCTGACAAAAACCCGTTTTCCTTAAGGTATGCGATGTACACCTTTACGTCGTATGTTAACGGCTCGTTTATATCGGCTATCGGTAATATGTTCTCTACGCTTTTTCCGTATTTGACAATTTCAATAGATATCACATTTTGCCTGTAGGTCACCACGTGGTTTTCGTCAAAAACGCAATCTTCTTCATCATCTGCGATCATCTCGAAGCCCAATGTGAAAACGTTCGGATGGGGATCGTCTTCGATATAGTCAGATGCGATAATACAAGGGTCTGTCATAACAAATCCATCCGGCAGATACCTTGGCACAAAAGAAGCAAACGGCTCGTTTGAATAAACAAAATCTATACCCGGTTGGCTGGTAACGGGAAGTTTTTTATAGATGGTTTCTTCTCCGTTTCCCTGATACGAAATATTGATATTTTCAAAAGGAATATAGTTGTATGTCTCTTCTTCTTCTGTCTCTGTTACGACAGGCTCATTTTCCGTTTTTTTCAACATAAGCGGTATGGCTATCGAGGAAGCCGCTATGATCGCGGCGAGAGCGGCGGCTATAACAGCTATTTTAACAAATCCCGTTCTTACGGTTTTTCCGATGCGCATTTCAGATATATCGTTGATTATTTTCGGGTCTATATTTTCAATAGCGTCTATTATTTTATCGCTTTTCATAATAACCCTCCTTTATAAGCTTTTCTTTTAATTTTTTCTTTATATCGGCGATCTCCTTCGATACGGTCGATTCGCTTACGTCAAGCGCTTTTGCGATTTTCGGTATTGTGTCGAAATAATAGTATTTGCAGACGAAGATATATCTTTGGCGCCGGGGCAGAGACTTTACGAAACCGTTTATAATACCCTTTAATTCAATATTTTCGTATTCTTCGGTCGTCGTGCCGTTACTCTGCAGATAATCCTCTAAATCCTGCAGGCTGTCCATATATTCCGACGGAATATGCCTCTGACTTGATTTTTCCCTGTACCGCGATAAAGCGATATTCCGCACGATCGCCGCTATGTACGCCTTGAAGCATTCCGGCTTATCGGGCGGTATGTGGTTCCATATCGACAGATAAGCGTCGTTTACGCATTCAAGGCTGTCCTGCTTGTCGGATAAAATGTTTTCCGCAATGCTTGACAGGTACTGCCTGTAGCGGGCGTCCGTTTCTTTTATCGCTTTTTCATTTCGTGATAAATACAAGTCGATTATATCATTGTCAGATTTATCGCGTTTGCTCAAAGTGTGGTCTCCCTTCAAATCGATCGCCTTCACTTATATAGACGCAAAAATTACCGTAACCTTGTAATATGATCCGAAAAAAATAAAAAAAACGCCCGATATGAGCGTTTTTTATTATGTCTTTTTATTCCGCATATACGTTTACGCGCTTCTTGCCGCCGACGGCTATATCGAATTTGACTCTGCCGTCTATCAGTGCGAAGAGCGTATCATCGGAGCCGCGGCCGACGTTTACGCCGGGATGGATGTGCGTTCCGCGCTGGCGAACTATTATGTTGCCCGCTAAAACGCTCTGTCCGTCGCTCCTTTTGACGCCGAGCCTTTGAGCGCGGCTGTCACGGCCGTTCTTTGTTGAACCGACGCCTTTTTTATGTGCGAAAAACTGCAAACTGAGTTTTAACATTGCTATTTTCCTCCTGTTTAAATTTTCCGGACCTGCTCGTCAACGTCCAGATACTCGTAATAATCCTCTAACATATCATGCAGCTGGTGATAGTAGCCGAGCATAAGCGAAGCTATGGCGTAGTTTTTCTTTTTATCCGCCTCGTACTTCGGCAAAGCTCCCTTGCAAATGACCTCGATATCGGTCGTTTCGTCGTCGATTTTGTAATCGACTGACGAGCCGTGCGCTACCTCCACCGTGTTGATGATAAGCATCGTCATCGCGGATATCGCGGCGCAGACTATATCCTTGCCCGCGTCCTCATACCCGGAATGACCGTTCTCGCGGAAGCCGTAGTAAATACCGTCCTCCGTTTTGTAAAAGGTGATCTTTGTCATTACGCGTTGATCTTTTCGATTTTGAGCTTGGTGTAAGGCTGTCTGTGGCCTTGTTTCTTTTTCTCGTTCTTCTTGGATTTGTATCTGATGACGTAGATCTTCTTCGACTTACCGTTCTTTTCGACCGTAGCCGTGACCGTCGCGCCGTCCACTACGGGAGCGCCGGCAACGAAACCCGCGTCGGTGGATACTGCAAGCACGCGGTCGAACGTATAGGAATCGCCCGCCTCAACGTCTAACTTTTCGACGTAGATGGACTCGCCTTCTTCTACCTTGTACTGCTTTCCGCCTGTTTCGATAATTGCAAACACGTTTTTTATCTCCTTCCGTAAGACTCGCTGTCGTTGGTATCCGTTTCCGGAGTTTGGGACCAAATTCCATGCGGCAAATTATTATAACTCAAACGTGAGATTTTGTCAATCCCGCTTTGAAATTTAAATGTAAACAATGT
Organism: uncultured Ruminococcus sp.; assembly: GCA_902784545.1. Lineage (GTDB taxonomy): Bacteria > Bacillota > Clostridia > Oscillospirales > CAG-272 > UBA1248. Next base: position 3,089 of record CACZVC010000072.1, read on the forward strand.
GTTAATTCTGCTTTTTTGCGGCGGTTACCGTGTTTTTCAGAAGCATCGTTATCGTCATGGGACCGACGCCGCCGGGAACGGGAGTTATAGCCTCCGCTTTTTCAAAGCAGCCCTCAAAATCGACGTCGCCCTTTAATTTGCCGTCCGTCACGCGGTTTATACCGACGTCTATAACTACCGCGCCCTCTTTTATCATATCCGGCTTTATGAAATCGGGCTTGCCGACAGCCGAAACGAGTATATCGGCGCGCCGCGTGTGAAAAGGTACGTCCTTCGTTTTGGAATGACAGACGGTGACTGTACCGTTTTCGTGCATCAGAAGCGCCGCCATCGGCTTGCCGACGATGTTGCTTCTGCCCACGACGACGCATTCCTTGCCCTCGACGGCGATACCGCTGCGGTGCAGAAGCTCCATAACGCCCGCGGGAGTGCAGGGAAGAAAGTCGAAATCTCCGGTAAGGATCCTGCCCGCGTTTACATAGCTGAATGCGTCGACGTCCTTTTCCGGGTTTATCGCGCAGATAACGTTTTTTTCGTTTATATGCTTCGGCAAAGGAAGCTGAACGAGTATCCCGTTGACGGTCTTGTCGCCGTTCAGCCGGTCTATAACGGACAACAGCTCCGTTTCACCCGTTTCTTCGGGAAGTCTTATGACCGTCGAATTTATGCCGACCTGTACGCACGCCTTTTCCTTGTTTCTGACGTATACCTGCGACGCCGGATCCTCGCCGACGATTATGACGGTAAGAGAGGGCGCAAAGCCGCGCTCACGTTTAAAATCGCTTATTTCCTCCGCCAGCTCCGCGCGGATCTCTGCGGATATTGCTTTTCCGTCAATTATTCTCGCCATTTTTATCCTCCGCCGTCTCTTCTGTTGTATCGACCGCCGCGTCAGCCGCTTCGCAGACGTCCTCCTCCGCATTGTCCGCAGCGTCCGCCGCTTCGCCGACGACTTCCGCCGCCCCGTCGACGACTTCCGCCGCCCCGTCGACGACTTCCGCCGCCGCGTCGACGACTTCTCCCGTCTCCCCGGCGCCTTCCGCCGTCTCCGTGCCGACTTCCGCCGTCTTCTGCGCTTTGGGATATTTTACTTCATCGTTTTTATATTCGGCTTTGCCGTAGTACGCGCCTTCCTTTACCTTTTCGGGATCTTTTTTCGCCCTGATACCGAGGACGATCATAGCCGCAATACCCGCCAAAAAGCACGCGAAGCCCACGACCATCGAGATCCTTATCTGCGTACCCGGGATGTAAAGCGAATCAGTGCGGAGCATTTCAATGAACGCGCGGCCGATGCCGTACCAGCTGATATACATCAAGAACATCTGACCGTCGAATTTTCTCTTTTTGAAAAAGATGTTTATTATGATAAAGCCGATGACGTTCCACAGACATTCGTATAAAAACGTCGGGTGAACGTAGCCCTGCGGGTCGATCTTTATGCCGAGCGCTTCTATCGACGATTTGTTCTGCGTAAGATATTCGACCGTACCCTCGAGACGGCTGCCGGACGACGACGTCTGTACGACCCACGATTTCATGCCCCACGGAAGCGTGGTGTTGCAGCCGAAAGCCTCCTGATTCAGATAATTGCCCCATCTGCCGAGAGCCTGTCCGATCATAACGGACGGCGCAATGGCGTCAAGCACGCGCAGTATCTTTATCTTTTTTATCTTAGATACGACGATAACGGTAAGAACGCCGGCGATAATGCCGCCGTATATGGCGAGACCGCCTTTCCAGACGGATATAACGTCCAAAAACGTTTTATACCGGTCAAGGCTCGTTAAAACGTAATAAGCTCTCGCGCCGATAACGCCGAATATTATTATGAATATAGCGTAATCATACATATCGTCGATTTTTATGCCGAGCTTTTTGGCGCGCCAGAAGGCGTAAACGGCGGATAAGATCATACCGACGACGATTATGACGCCGTACCAGTAGATCTCCTTGCCAAACAGCGTGAAGGCGACCGGCGAAAATTCAAACGATACGTTTTCAAATCCCTTAAAAACAACGTGATACATTATTTTTCCTCCTTGTTTTTCGGTTTTACCACCGCGAAAGCGGTGCGTTCCTTTTTATAAAGCTCACGCAGGCATTCCAGCGCGAAATCCGCGTTTACGCCGGATAAAAGCGCCGGATATTTCGTCAGATCGTCGCCCGACTGATAAAACGATAAAAGCGTATGGGCGACGGAATGACTGTTTTGAGTAGAATATATGAAATTCGAGTAGAATATCTTTTTACAGCGCTCGAATTCATAACGGTCGATACCTTCCGACAGCGCTTTTTCAAGCACGTTTACTATGCGCTTTTTTACGGTAAAAGGCTTCTCGCTTTCTCCGAAGACGGATAAATACGCGTGATCGCCTGCGCAGCTGTATCCAACGTCGCAGCCGCCGGTCAGAAGCCCGCTTTCGTAGTTTTTGCAGAAAAATTCCGAGCTTTCACCCAAAAGCATATCAGCCAAAACCGATAAAGCCACGCTCTTTCTGCGCGTAAGCTTTTTGCTGACGGTCATTTTGTCCTTTATGCCGAAGCCGAATAACGGGCTCGATACCTCCGTTTCGGTAACGGAGAGCTTTTTGTAAGCTTTTTCCGGCTCTGTCACTTTAAGCTTTACGACCCTGCCGCCGCGTATAGCCGGCACGGTCTTATCCATTATATCGGTTATCTTTTTAATATCAACGTCGCCCGAGACGATAAGCGACATATTATCCGGTGAATAAAACACGCGGTGACAGAAATATAAAAGCTCCGGCGTTATTTCTTTTATGGAATCGAGCGTTCCGCCGACGTCGTAGCGGACGTTGTTGTTTTTGTACAGGCATTTCATAAGCTCGTAATAACAGCGGTTGTCCGGGTTGTCGTCGTACATTTTAAGCTCCTCCGCTATTATTCCGCGCTCCTTTGAAACGGACGCTTCGGTAAAATGCGGATGATGCACGAAGTCGAGCAGTATTTTGAGCGATTCGTAAAAGTCGCCGACGGTCGAGGTGAAGGTGTACGACGTCGCGCGGTGAGACGTAAAGGCGTTTGAATCGGCGCCGAACTTTGAGAACAGCTTGAAGGCGTCGCCGCCGTCCTCCGTCTCGAACAGCTTGTGCTCGAGAAAATGCGCTATGCCGCGCGGAGTGTCGTACCGCTTCCCGTTGTATGTAAAAGATACGTCCGATCCGCCGTAGTCCGACGTGTAGATTGCGCTCGCTGTCGAGTAGGCGTTCGGCGATACGAGCACGGAAACGCCGCTTTTGTGGCGGAAGGAGTAGTATTTTTCCTGCGTGATCCTGTCAAAATGCTCTTTTATTTCAGTTTTCAACGTCAGAGTCCCCCTCTAAAACGTATGTAAAGTACGGAGTTATGCCTTTTGCGACACGTACAACGCCGTCAGGCGTGACCTGATCCAGGCTTGCGGAGAATTCGTAAGGGCTATAAAGCTCCAGACCGTGCAGATCGCGCGAGGCGTACCAGGCGGCGGTACGCGACGGGGAATCGCAAAGCGAAAGGATATCGTTTTTGAGCGACAGACGGCATCTTTCAAGCTCGTCTGCGCTGACGCCGTTTTTCATAAGCTCCGTCTGCTTTAATATCTCCGCCTCCGCTTTTTTGCGGTTTTTGCCGTCCACTCCGGCGTAAATTATCATTTTTTTCAGATCGAGCAGCGGTATGGAGGAGCAGTAGTAGCAGAGAGAAAGCTTTTCGCGCACGTTTTCAAACAGCCGCGAGGTCGGGTTCTGTGAAAATATCTCGCCGTATAACGCGCGCTCCGCGCCTAAGCCGTCGCGGTAATCGCCGTCGAGCGCACAGCCGACGCATAAAACGTCCTGAGTTATAGGCATTTTTTCGATCTTGCGCTTCATTCTTTTGCCCGGCTGTCTGAATTCCGCACCGGTCACGACGCCGTCGCCGCGTTTGCCGAGCTTTTCGGCTGTTTTTTCCGCAAATTCGTAAATGCGCGGATCGTCCTCGCTCGAAACGAAGACAATGTTTACCGGCGCGTTTTTTATAACGTCGTAATAAAAATCCAAAACGTCGGCAGGCGTCAATTCCCGTATCGTTTTCAGACTGCCGAAACGCTGAGAAAATCGCGGCTCGTACGCCATAAGCTCGTCTGTGCAGCGGAAGAGCGCGTAATTCGATCTATTGTTTATAATGCTGTTTACCGCGCTGATAAGCTGCTGTTTTTCGCTCTCGAAAACTTTTTCGTCAAACGCTCCGGAAACCAGGCACGGCTCGGCGATAATGCTGTAAAGAATATCGAGACAGCCGCCCGTAATATCGGTTTTGTCGAGCGAATAGCGGTTGTTAAGCGACGATATTTTAAACACGGGAACCTGAGATAAGCCGTAATGCCTGGAATCCGCATTAAGCTGAGCGTCGTACAGATCGTCGAGCGCGCGGTTTATCTCGATCAAAGACGGGTATTTTCTGCACGAGCGCGACAAAACGCCCGTCAATAGCGCGGAGCAGGCCGCGGCGCGCTCTCCCTCGCCCGCTATGAACGAGACGGACGTCACGGTCGTTTTATATCTTTTGTCCGTTATGACGGTAAGATTTATACCGTCTTCTGCTTTTATTCTCTTATGCTCCATCTGTGTGACTTTCTTTTTTAAATATGTTCCTTGTTATGCCGGCGCATTTTGACGGTCGGCTGTAAAAAATAGCGCAGACGCTTCAAGAAAAAGTCGCTGTCCGTCGGCTTCGCCATTTTCTCCGGTATCAGCTTTATAAATACCGTTCTGTCGATAAGAAGCTTCAAAAAGTCGAAGCCGGGCGCTTCCTCCCATTTGACGGAGATACCGTCGCCGTCCTTTCCTATCGTGATATATCTGATGTTCGGCAGCTCGGGGAAGCAGACGGTAACGCGCAGTTTTTTCTCGCCGCCTTCGTCTGTCACGACGGCGTAGGACGATGTAAGTATGGATTCCTTACCGTAAACGACGCAGCCCGGCACGGCTTTGCCGTAACCGAACGCGATGCGGTGGGAAGTGCTGCCCTCGGTCGTTGTAATATATCCGCCGTTTTTGTCAAGTACGAGCGAAAACTCCTTCAAGCCCTCGGCAAAGCAGTTGTGTACCGCCTGATATAATTCGGGAAGGATAGATAAGCCCGCTCCGTCCTCGGGCGCGACGGCATAATCGCCGTTCAGCTCCTTTAAAGAATAACAGTCAATACCGTTTTTGTGCGTGAATATATCGCTGTTTTCCATCACGAGGTTTTTTTCGGTCTCGCGGAGCCGCGCAAGCGCCTCCGGATCTTCTTTAAGATGTCCGCGCGGACGGTAAGGCGTGCCGAAATAACGCTCGGTGATCGTGTAAAGCGGGCTGTTCTGGAAGGTCTCGTCTATGCTCGCGTTAGTGGATATGATTATATTCGTGCGCGGAAAAACTATGAGATTCTGCCCGAACATACCGTTGAAAATAAACGTGCTTCTGTCTTCCTTGCACCATACCTGATAGCCGTAATCGTAAATGCCGGTCTCCGCCGGGTGTCCGACCTGCTTTTTCGTCGATTCCTTTATCCATTTTTCGGATATAAGCCTTTCGCCGTTCCAAAGACCGCCGTTAAGATAGAGTATACCCAATTTGAGCATATCGTCGGGGAAGTAGTAAATGCCCCAGCCGCCCTTTTCGATACCCTTCGGGCATTTTTCCCAGTAGATGTGCTCTATGCCCATCGGACCTAAAACTCTCTCCTTAAGAAGCTCGAGCGTACCCTTGCCGCTTACCTTTCTGACTATCGCGGAGAGCATATATGTGTTCATGCTGTTGTATTCAAACTGCGTGCCCGCGCGGAATTTCACGCCCGATTCAAGATAAGCCTTTACCCAATCCTGCTCTATCACCGCGCCCGCCTCGTTGAATATGACGCCGGTCTGCATAGTAAGCAGATGTCTTACCGTCGTATTCCTGAAGTTTATGCGCGCCGTCGGCGGCAGATTGTCGGCGAAAAAGTCTATAAGCTTGTCGTCAAGCGAGATAAGCCCGTCGTCGTATAAAAGCCCGACCGCAAGCCCGGTAAGCGATTTTGCAAGCGAGTGCGAAACGTGCCATATATCCGTAGAATACGGATAAAAATGGCCGCGCGATATTATATGCCCGTTTCTGACTATGATAACGGACTGCATTTTTATAAGCGGCTCGCGGGAAAGCCGCGCGTAATAATCGAGTATCCGGCCGCTCTCTATCCCCTGTTCCTCGGGAGAGGAGGAGGGAAGAGCGTTAATTTTTACGCACGGATAAGGCGGGCGCCTTATATCGTCCTTTACCGTGCCGGTAACGTTTTCACGTCTGCCGAACCACTGCGAAAACACCTGTACCGCGTTTTTTGAAAATGTAAGATCCATATTGTCCTCCGGGCTGATACGTCTTTTATTATTATATAATATTATTTCCTTTATTTGATGTATTGCAGGTAAATTTTCATTCTCCCGTGAAAAAATCCGGGCGTTTTCACGCCCGGATGATTCAGTTGAATCGGACTCTGCCCAAAAACGCCGTTCCGGCGAGGCACAGACACCCGAGCGCCGCGGCGGTTATGAGAGCCGCGTCGGCGGTCTTCGGGTTTTCGGCAGGCGGCGCCGCGCCGTCGTTTGCTCCGGTTTCCCCGGTATCATCCGTCCGGCCGCCGTTTATCGTTTCAGCACCGTTTTCGCTCGTGTACGTTATTTTCCAGATGTCCACGATACTGCCGTCGGCTAATTTCGCAACGGCGTACAGCGTTACGTTTTCGCCCTTCATAACGGGAATGTCGGATATCCTGAAGCGCACGGATTCGCCGTCGGCGTAGCCGAGCTTGCCCGCCTGCTCCGCTATTACGTCGTCGTCGCCTCCGCCGGTGTATTTCGCCGAGCCGAGCGTCACGTTGTCGCCGTATCTGTAACCGAATTCCGTTATTTTCTGCTCGTCGGCGTACCAGCCCCACAGCGTGAGCCTGTCGTCGGTTATCGTGCCGAGCGAGGTGCCGTTTACGTCGTTATTTCCGATAGACGCGCGGTCTGTCACGCCGTCGGCTCCGAAGACCTGGTCCGCGGACGTGTGACCCGCCGCGGAAACGCCGACCGTCAGCGCGCACAGCAGAAAGACCGCAAACAAGACCGATATAGCTTTCTTCATAATTATGAATTCCTTTCATTTTATATCTGCGGCAAGCCGCATTGAAGATAGTTTTTGCGGTTTTTTTTGAAAATATGCGTTTAAATGAATGTTTTAATTGCAAAAAAAAGAAAAGAAAAGGGGCTGTCGCATTAAGAGGCAGCAAAAAAATGAAGAAAACAGGCAAAAACCTTTAAAAAGGGGTTGCCTGTTTTCTGCTTTCATGGTATAATGTAATT
>CACZVC010000073.1 GCA_902784545.1 uncultured Ruminococcus sp.
GATATTCTCTTGCCATAACAAAAACCTCCTGTGGTATTTTTTTTATTATACCACAGGAGGCTCTTTTTTTCAATGTCCGTTTTTAACGGTTCTGTTCAATCGCTCGGCAGCCCTTTTTTATTCAAAGAGGTTTATCTGACTTTTTTTGCAGCTGCAACACCTGCGAGAGCAACGCACGCGACAGCCGCTATCGCTACAACGGAAGCGTCGGCGGTGCCGGGGTTGGAGGGGAGTAACATAGTTAAGGAAACAACCCATAACGATATCAATTTCTGTAATTTTTATCTGCTGCTCAAGTTGCTCAAGCATATGATCATCTTGTTTATTACATTTTCGTTCTTGTATAATCATTTATACAGTTTATTGAATTTATATGCCTCATCGCTTTTTTCACATATAGATATGAGAATTTTTGATGACAATCCATATTTTATGTAAATTTTTTGTTTGTTTTCTTTAAAATGTTTAATCAATTCAATTCTTTTTTTTCCACAAGCTAATCTTAATGTTAAAGGCTTGTTATCGTCTTGCAATGTAATGATTTTATACCTATAAAAACACAGTTCTTTATCGTATAGTTTTGGAATAACAGAATGAAAATCATGACCTGAAAATGACGCTTCCTCATCATAATCAACAATAATTACAGGGACAACAGAATATTTGTTATTTCTATATTCCATTATTGTACACACAATAAGATGATAATTAAATACATAATCCATGAATATCAAAATTACGATCGCAACATCAAAAATCAAACTTTTTAGCAAAAAAATATTTTTTGTGATGAAAATAATAACCACAATAAAAGAGGTTAATAAAACTAGCACTATGTCAATTTTTAAGCAAAATAGAGCCTCTTTTTTATATGGTTCATACGCTTTTTTAATTTCTGTCATCTGCCTATTTTCCATTTCTTCGGTTATAGAAATATGCTGACGAGTACCCCGCTACTCCCGTTGCAACCGAATTCAACTGCTTTGCCTTTTATGATGCCTGCCCAGCCGCGGATACGCAAAGAGCAACAGCCATAACGACAGCCACGGCTATCGCAAAAAGCTTTTTCTGTTGTTTTCATCCTCATTTTTTCGATTTCAAAATGAATAAAATTACGATTATAATTATATCATTATTTTTCATTTGTCAATAAAAAACCGTAAAAATTTGATTTTTTATATGCATTTTATTCATTTTTATTCTGATGTCAAATATGACAAAATAAGCAATACCGTGTTTTTTATGCCGTTCATATGAGTGCGCTCCATTCCGTGCGACGCGTGTACGCCGGTACCTATAAGCGCGCCGGGTATATCGTTTCCGCCGCGGTACATCGCGCTTACGTCGGAGCCGTAATAGGGGTATATATCGACCGCGTAATCGAGTTCGTTTTCCTTTGCGAGGCGTACGAGCTTATTCGTCATTTCATAGTCGTACGGTCCCGTGCTGTCCTTTGCGCATATAGAGACCTTGTATTCGTCGCACGAAAGGTCCTTGCCGATACAGCCCATATCCACGCCGAGCATTTCCGTTATATCGGTCGGCACCCACGAAGCGCCGTGACCGACCTCCTCGTAAACCGTCACAAGCATTTTTACGGTGTGCGGCAGAGTCAGCTTTTCCTTTTTTATCATATGCGCCGCGGTGAGAAGACAGGCGACCGACGCCTTGTCGTCGATAAAGCGCGATTTGATGAAGCCGGACGTGGTGAACTCCGTTTTCGGGTCGATGAAAATGTAGTTTCCATTTTCTATGCCCAGCTTTTCAATATCCTCCGCGCTGTTCACGACCTCGTCGAGGCGCACGTACATATTCTCCTCGTCTCTCGCTCTCGAAGCGGCGTCGTCGTAAACGTGCGAGGCGGGCGAGCGCGACAGGAACGTGCCGGTGTATCTGCGGCCGTCGCGCGTCAGAACGGCGCAGTATTCGCCGTCGAGCGTGCAGAGCGTCGGACCGCCGACGCGCGTAAACGTTATATCGCCGTTTTCGGCGACGTGGCGCACCATGGCGCCGAGCGTGTCGCAATGAGCGCAGCAGCCGACGGTATCGCCGTCGCCCGCGATCGTAATAACGCCGCAGCCCTTGCGCGTCATCTCAAACGTACAGCCGTCAGCCTCGCATATCTGCTTTACGACCGGCATCACCTCGCGGTAATAGCCGGACGGGCTCGGCGTGTTCATCAGTTTAAAAAGCGTGTTTTTGTAAAATTCCTCGTATTTTTCAAATCCGATCATACAGGTATCTCCTTGTATTTAAGTAATCTGTTCTTTTCACGTCTGAACAGGATGATAAAGCATATAAGATGAGCCGCCGCCGTCAGCGCCCACGATATCGGGTACGAAAGATAAAGCGTCTGAAGCGACCTGTCCGCGGCGAAGACCGTATATATCCATATAACGCGGAACGCGCACGCGCCTATGAGCGAAACGACCATCGAAACCGTCGAATGACCGATACCGCGGACGGAGAACGAAAGCGAATCCATAACGCCGCACAAAAAGTAAGTCGAGCAGATTATCGTCAGCCTTATCGTCCCGTATTTTATCACCTCGGGGTCCGGCGTTTCGTTGTTCGCGTAAAGCCCGATAAGAGGTCCGGAAAATCCGACCGCGAAAACGCTCATCACGATACCGACCGACGCCGCTAAAACACAGCATTGAACGAGCGTTTTTTTGATACGGTCGAATTTGCCCGCGCCGTAGTTCTGCGAAACGAAGGACAAAGCCGCCTGCGCTACCGAGTTCATAGCCGTGTATAAAAAGCCCTCTATGTTCTGGGACGCCGTGTTTCCGTCCATAACGACGGAGCCGAACGAGTTGACGGACGACTGTATGAGTATGTTCGATATCGAGAACACCGAGCCTTGGATGCCCGACGGCAAGCCGATCTTTATTATGAGGATAAGCTCTTTTTTGCTTATTTTAAGGTTTTTCTTACTTATTTTGCACGGCGCGTCCGTTTTTATGAGATATATCAGCACGAAAGCGGCTGACATCGCCTGCGCTATGATCGTAGCCGTCGCGACGCCGGCGACGCCCATTTTGAAAACTATAACGAAGACGAGATTGAGCAGAACGTTCACAAGTCCCGACGCGGCGAGGTAAATAAGCGGACGGCGCGTGTCGCCGCAGCCGCGCATTATCGCCGAGCCGAAATTATATACCATACTCGCCGGCATACCGACGAAATATATCTTCATGTAAAGCACGGACCTGTCTATAACGTCCTCCGGCGTGCCCATGGCGGCAAGGAGCGGCCGCGCGAGGAAAAAGCCGATGAACGCAAGCAGAGCGCCGCCCGCGAGCGATATGAGGAACGCCGTGTTCGACGTTCTGCACACGCCGTCGTTATCGCCCTGTCCGTAATACCGCGCCGCGACGACGCAGCCGCCGACCGAAAGCCCGATGAACACGTTCACTATGAAATTTATCAGCGAGCTTGTCGCGCCGACGGCGCCGAGAGAGCCCGGCTCGGCGAATTTGCCGACGACTATCATATCCGACGCGTTGTATAAAAGCTGTAAAATGCCCGCAAGCACGACCGGCACGGTAAACTTCACGATTTTGGGAAAAAGCTTGCCCTCGGTCATGTTTATGTTGAAATCTCTCAAAACAAATCTCCCGAAATGATATTTCCGTTATATTATAGCGGTAATATATGAATAATTCTATCTGTTTCGATTGCGTATTGCGATATAATATCTCTGACGCATACCGGTCCTCGTCGCCTGCGACTCAAACCATATATCCTCATACGGTCCGAGCGCCGATTTATCCTTTTTGAGCCGCCTGTACCAGTAGCGGACGGCGGACGGCAGGCTGACGATAAACGGCATAAAAAAGCCGTAAACGCAGTTCTGTACGCCGTGGCCGTGCTCGTGCCAGATAACGTGTGAATTCGCGTTTTTGTCCGTGAATATGAAAACGCCGAGAGAAAAGCCGCCCCATCCGCGTCCGAGGCTGAAGCGGAAGCAGTACCCGGCACGCTCCGGGCGGGCGCCGCATATCCTGAATACAAGGGCGGTCAGACACCCGGCGAGCGTCACCGGCAGGCCCCACGTAAAGGAAAGAAGATAAAAAATGAATTTGTTCATAATGAATTTTTTGTTATGTAATCCTGCATGATCGTATATTTTTAGCCCGGCTCCGGGCGTATAAATGACCGCGCCGCCGCGCAGTCCGGTCAAAAAGCGGCGCACGCGCTGCGAGGGCGGAAGACGGCGCGGCGATTTTGTTATAACCGCGCTTTCCATCCGTTGCGCTGCCGCGATTTTAATTCGATATATTATAGCGCTTAAATATGTCTTTTTCAACCCGTTTTATTAAAACAATAAATCTGCAAGATTGCTTATATAGAAAATTCACGAATTGATACTATATTTATATTGAATTGAGAACGCCGTTGTGATACAATACATAATCGGAGTAAATTGTACAATAAAATGAGAGGTCAACAAAATGAAATTTGAAAACAAACAACTTACCGACAACAAATACGTGCTCGACTGGATCGAGGAGATGGCGTCTTTGACGAATCCCGACAGGATAATCTGGATCACGGGAGACGAGGAGCAGACCGAGGAGCTTCGCAGACAGGCGTGCGAGACGAAGGAGCTTTTCAAGCTCAACGAGGAGCTTCTGCCCGGCTGTTACCTGCACCGCACCGCCGTGAACGACGTTGCAAGAGTCGAGGCGCGCACGTTCATCTGCACGAGAAAGAAAGAGGACGCGGGCAACATCAACAACTGGATAGAGCCCGGCGAATGCTACGCGAGGCTTACGAAGCTTTATAAAAACTCGATGGTCGGCAGAACGATGTACGTCATCCCCTACGCGATGGGTCAGCTCGGCTCGGCGTTTGCAAAATACGGTGTTGAGCTTACCGATTCGATATACGTCGTTCTGAATATGCTCATAATGACGCGCGCGGGCGCGGCGGTCGGCAAATATCTCGACGAGAGCTTTATAAAGGGTCTTCACTCCAAAGCCACGCTCGACCCCGACAACCGCTATATCTGCCACTTCCCCGAGGACAACACGATATGGAGCGTGAACTCCGGCTACGGCGGAAACGTTCTGCTCGGCAAAAAGTGCTTCGCCCTGCGTATCGCCTCGTATCTCGGCAGGAAAGAGGGCTGGATGGCTGAGCATATGCTCATACTCGGACTTGAAAGCCCGGACGGCGTCGTAAGATACATAGCCGCCGCGTTCCCCTCCGCCTGCGGCAAAACGAACCTCGCGATGCTCATACCGCCGGAATACTACAAAAAGAGAGGCTATAAGATCTGGTGCGTGGGCGACGATATCGCGTGGCTCCGCGTAGGACAGGACGGCAGACTCTGGGCGGTCAACCCCGAAAACGGTTTCTTCGGCGTAGCTCCCGGCACGAACGAGCATTCGAACCCGAACGCTCTCGCGGCGACAAAGAAAGGCGCTATATTCACGAACGTCTGCCACAACCTCGACGACAACACGGTATGGTGGGAAGGTCTGAACGACGATCCGCCCAAGAACGCGCTCAACTGGAAGGGCGAAAAATGGGATTACACAAAATACGATAAAAACGATAAGATAAACACCTCAGGCGCTCATCCGAATTCGCGCTTCACCGCCGTCGCAAAGAACTGCCCGTGCGTATCGCCCGAATTTGACAATCCGGACGGCGTGCCGCTTACCGCGATAATCTTCGGCGGCAGGCGCGCGAAAACGGCTCCGCTCGTATATCAGTCTTTCAACTGGCAGCACGGCGCGTTCGTAGGCTCTATTATGGCTTCCGAAACGACAGCCGCCGCCGCGGGCGCGATAGGCGTCGTACGCCGCGACCCGATGGCGATGCGTCCGTTCGTCGGCTACGATATGGGCGACTACTGGGCGCACTGGCTCGAAATGGGCAAAAAAATACCGAATCCGCCGAAGATATTCCACGTCAACTGGTTCAGGACCGACGACGAGGGTCACTTCTTATGGCCCGGCTTCGGCGACAATATGAGAGTGCTTATGTGGATCCTCGCCCGCTGTGCGAACGAGGTCGACGCAAAGGAAACGGCGATCGGCTACATCCCGTACGAAAAGGACATCAATCTCGAAGGCCTTGACGTTTCACCCGAAACGCTCTCCGACCTGCTTTCCATAGACAAGGAATCGTGGAAAGAGGATATAGAAAACATAAAGGATTTCTACAAGCTCGTGGGCGACAGAGTCCCGCAGGAGCTTAAAGAAGAGCTTGCGGCTCTCGAGGCGAGACTGGCGTAAAAAACAACAGCCAGGAGAAAAGACAATGAAAAAGTTTTCCGTCCTGCTTATTGCCGCGCTGCTCGTAACGGCGTGCGTTCCCGCTCTGCCGGCAACAGCCGCGGAGGATATCGGCGTCATTTATGAAGAAGGCTTTGAAAGCTACGAAAAAGACGTGAACGTTAATTCAACGTCGATGACAAACGTTTTCGTATGCGATTACAACTCCATAGGCGACGGGCTTATAAGCGTCGTCGAATCGTCAGACGGCAATCTGTATCTGAAAAGCCACGTTTTCACGCAGATATACACGGACACGCCGATAACCGGCGCGTACGAGTTTTCGCTCGACGTCTTCGGGGCGCAGGGCAACATACAGTCCGGCGTTCTGGTAAGGGCTCCTAAGACCGAGGCGGCTTATTACGAGAGCGACGGCTACCCGGACACCTCAACGTGTCTTTCGGGCATTTACATAAACCCTCATGAAAACAGGATAAACGTAAACGTGAAAACGTACAACGCCGGAGCCGAAAGCACGTGCTATATCGACAACAATATGACCGTGTTCAGACTTCCCGACAGCGTGACTTTCCCTTATAATCTGAAAATAAAGGACGATACGAAGCGCATAAGCATACTTGTCAACGACGAGCTTATCTGCGTAGTCGAAATGTCGGAGCCGGGCAAAACGTACGAAAACCACCAGGCGACCGAGGAATGCTTCGGTTTGGCGGTGATGTACGATAAAGACGGCAAGGAAATAGGAAGATACAAAGATCCGCTCCTTCAGAGCAAGGGCGCGACCGTAGGCTGGTCGACGCGCGCCTGCGATATGGAAGTCGACAACGTCAAGCTCTCTGCCGGCAAGACTTACGCCGCCCTGCTTGCGATAAGCGTTATACCCGCAAAGGTGACGAAACGCACGCTCGAGGACGCGCAGGCGAAGGTAAAACACGCAAGAGAGCTGTACGACGCTCTGCCCGACGATCAGAAAGCGCTTATAACAAACGTAAACAAGCTGACTGACGCGGAGGAGATCATAAAAAAGCTCGCGCCCGAAACGACGGCTGAGATAACGACGGAGCCGGCGGCGGATACGCAGACGGAGACGGAGACGGCTGTTGTGACGACGGCGGCAGACGACGGGACCGGAAACGTCACGACAGCCGCGGAGACCGCGGCTGAAGAGGAGACCGTTACGATTACGGCGGACGATTCTCTTGTCATATACATACTTATCGCGGTCATGATCGCGGCGGTGTTCGCGGCGGCGGGCTTTGCGGTCATCAAGCTGAGAAGAAAGTGAGCGCGCCATGGTCAGAAAGACTTTTTCAAAGCTGATCTGCGCGGCGCTTCTGTTCACGTTTTTATCCGCCGCCGTCGGGTCGGCGGCAGCGGGCGGCAAGGCGCTGCCGTATAACGAAATAACGCACGACGACCGCAAATACGAAAACGTCACCGCGGAAAAGCATACGTACGCCTACGATTTTTCGGACGATGATTTCAGGTTCTACTCAAACGAGGAGGCGCTTTCCACCGCGGAGCTCCGTACGAATATGGTGTTCGACGGAAAAACTCTGTCGTGCAAGCCGGGCAAAACGTTTTCGTTCGGCTCGTCCGTGTTTCTTGGCGACGATTACGGCCTGTACGGCGGCGACGCGTCGTTTACCGCGGAGATAAAGGGCGGCAGGCTTTCCGCCGGCGTCCGTCTTTCAAAAAAAGCCCCGGACGACAAGCACCGCGGCGTATGGTTCGTATTTGAAAACGGAGATATAACCGTATCCGAGCCGGAAAGCAAGCTTTCCGCAAAGATAAGCGGCGCGCCGTTTTCCTCGGGCAAAATAACCATATCCGATAAATGCGGCGCGATAGAGTTTTACGTAAACGATACGCTTTTATGCCGCGTGCTGTACGAGCAGTATACCGGCGCGCTCACCGTAAAGGACGCGTCGGGAAAAACGCTTTCGCAGGCTGATTCGACCCATATACGCCCGGCGGGTTATATAACGCTTTACGCCGACGGGCTCGACGGATATATAGACGATCTCTCCTTCGGACATACGGATATAACCGTAAAACCGACGGAAACGGCGGGCGTTCCGATAGACTACACCGTGTGGACTGCGACTGACGACAGAGGCAGGACGCCGGCATCCGGCGTAGCGCCGCGCGAAAACAAACAGGTCGGTATGTTCTATTTTCTGTGCCATCTCGGTACGGATTCGGAATTCATACAGGACAACACGAGAATATTCACGGAATACGGACTTGAGGAGTTGACGGACCACCTGTCCGACCCGAAGCAAAGCGGCGCATACTACTGGGCGGAGCCTTATTTCGGCTATTACACGAGCAACGACAAATGGGTATTCCGCAAGCACGCCGCACAGCTTTCCGCGGCGGGAGTCGACTTCATATTCCTCGATTTCACCAACGGCGCGTTTTATCCCGATCAGTTTCAGACTCTGCTCGACACGTGGCTTGAAATCAGGCACGAGGGCGGAAGCACGCCCGACATCTGCGTTTTCTGCGCGGGTGTGGCGGACGCCGTAATGGGACCGCTCAGAAATTCCGTATATTCGGAGGAAGGCTTTGAAAAATACGGCGAGCTGTTCTACGAATACAAGGGCAAGCCTCTGCTTCTCGCCGGCGTCAGCGACAGCGACAAAAGCGATTTTGCAAACTGGCTGCGCGACACGTTCACGATCAGGGACTGCTGGGCGTGGCAGGACAGCAACGGCGGCTGGAACTGGCTTCAGGAATACAGAAAAACGGGCGATAAATACAAGCTCGTGAACGGCGGCAAGGGCCGCGACAAGGACGGCAATTTCGAGGAGCTCGCGCTTTGCGTCGGTCACCATCCGACGACCTCGAAGGGGCGTTCCTACGCTAACGTGAGATTCCCGAAAATAAAAGACAACGATTACGGCTTCTCTCTCGACTCCGGCGCGGGCACGGGCTACGAGTCGCAGTTTGAAGCGATAATGTATTTCGACCCGGATATGATCCTCATAACGGGCTGGAACGAATGGGTCGCCGGGCTTACTCATTATAACGAGGACGAAAAGTTCGCCGGCTCGGACGCCGCCGGCTTCCAGTTCGTGGACCAGTTCAATACCGAATACTCGCGCGACGCGGAGCCGATGAAAATGCGGCAGGGCGACGGCGTCGGCTTCGGCGACAACTTCTATTATCAGACGGTCGATTTTATACGCAGATACAAAGGAACGGGCGACGTTACGAAGGCGGTGAATCAGATAACTGTCGATCTTACTGACGTAAGCTCGTGGAACGGCGTGGGTCCCGAATACAACGATACCGTGGGCGACGCCGCGTGGCGTTCGGAGGAAGGAGTTTTCAAATCCGAAAACTACGTAAACAACACCGGAAGAAACGACCTCGTCTCCGCTAAGGTGAGTCAGGATAAGGAATATCTTTATTTTGAAATAAAAACTGCCGACAGGCTGATAAAGGACGACGGCGAAAACTGGATGAATCTGTTCATCAACACCGACGACGACCCGTCGACCGGCTGGGAGGGCTACGATCTCGTACTCAACCGTCACCGCGACGGTCATTACGTATCGGTCGAATCGCTTGCCGGCGGCTGGGACGGATATGACGCGGGACAGGCGCTTTACGCGCTTTACGGCGACGGTATGGTGATACGCCTTTCAAAAGAGGTCGCCGGTATCGGCGGCAAAGCGGATCGCTTCTCCTTCAAATGGGCTGACAATTCGACGAGCTCCGGCAGCGTGATGGAATTCTCCGACCTCGGAGACGCCGCGCCGGACGACAGATTCGCATACGTTTATCTGTGTGACGAAAGCGCGGATCAGACGCCGTCATACGTTTACACGCTTACCGGCGCAAACGGCGATGCGGAAGAGCTGCGCGATGAAAAACAGCCGCTTACGCCGGAGGAAACGGCCGCCGCGGCTGATACGGAAACGGAAAAAGCCGTGACCCGAAAGGTAGTTATGAAGCATTCCGCGGCGCTTAAAGTAATGATAATCGTTACGGGAGCCGTAGTCGGCGCGTGCATCTTCACGGTGATTATCGTATCTGATACGGCAAAAAGAAGAAAAGCCGCAGGCTGACGTCAGCGGATAAGAAAATAAAAAGGGGCTGTCGCATTAAGTGACAACCTCTTTAATGTCCTTTAAGGGACAATTCATGAGCCGTAAGG
>CACZVC010000074.1 GCA_902784545.1 uncultured Ruminococcus sp.
GCGTCGAGGCGCGTTATATCCTCGCTTTTTACTTTATACGACGCCGCGGCGAGCGCGAATTCGTGACCGCGCGGGAATTCAAAGGTGTGACTTTCGCCCGGCTTTATGAAAGCGTGGAGCATTACGACGGCACGCGCTTCAAAATCCGGGTTTTCGTCTATCGTCAGACCGCCCGCGCCGCCGCTCGGATAACCGTTCTCGTCGTATAACCACACGCGCATATCCGCTTTTTCCGCTTCTTCAAAAACGATATCGAGTACGCGCCAGAGAAATTCGTTTTTGAGATAATCGCGGAACGCGACGTTCGTCACGATACCGCCGAAGCCCTTTTCTTTAAGCGACAGAAGGCGCTTTCCGACGCTCTCCCTGACCCGGTCCTCCGGGGTGCCGTCGGGAAAATCGAAGCCGTGTACTATTTTTAACGGAAGCTCGTATTTTGTCATGATATTATGCTCCTTTTCTTATTTTCATCGTTATGCCCGTATAATCCGTTTCATTGTCGAATTCGAGCGTGTAAAGTCCGCCGTCGGTCAAAAGCATATCGTAAACGCCGTCGTAATATTCGGCTTCGCCGTTGAGCGCGTTCGCGCATACGCCCCTGAAAAGCTCGCTGTTGCCGGTTTTTCCGGTATCCTGCAATTCAAAATAGATCCTGTCGTTTACTATCCTTACCTCGTCGTGGTCGATATACGTCCCCTCGTCAAGCGAAAGGATATCCGTCGGCTCCTCGTCGGAGAAGGCGAATACGGCAACGCGCTCGTCGTTCTGCGCGGAGAGATAATACATCGCGTACATACCGGTATCGTAATCGAAATCCGCCATGCAAACCATTGCCGCGTTGTACGGAAGCGGTTTTTCCTTTACGAGCGCGCCGGAGACTGCGTCGTACGTTTTTAACGTCGTTTTTTTGCCGTCAACGACGCCGCAGGTCAGATATCCGCGCTTTTCGGATATGAAAGTGCAGGAGCTGCCGCCCGTAAGCTCGTTATCCGTGAACGGAAAAGCGAGAAATTCCGTAAGCTCGCCGGTCGACACGTCGTATTTCATCACGCGGCACCGCTCCAGAAGCTCCGCCCGGGTAAGATAAAACACCGCGCCGCCGCATACCGCGATAAAACGCGTCTGCACGCCGCCGTCCTGCGAGACGGTCTTTTTGAAGGGCGAATGCGCCTTGTTTCCGTTTTCCGTGTCTATCACTTTAAGAGCGTATTTAACGCTGCCGTCTGTGTAGGCGGTAAGCTCGTAAAACGCTATGACGCCGCCGCCCGCGGCTATCTCGTATGTAAACGAGCCGGAGGGCAGCTCGTAAACGGTTTTAAGCTCGCCGTCAGGCGCGTCGGCCACCGCGACGGCGGACGATGTGTCGTCGTACCGCCGCAAAAGCACGGCGACTTTCGTATCGCCGCTTTTTTCAGGGTAAAGCCGCGTTATATGAGCCGGAAGCCCGCTTTCCTCATCGAATTTTTTAATAACGCTTTTATCGCCGCCGCACGAGCATAAAAGAACGAACAGCAGCGCAAGCGAAGCGCACAGGTATTTTTTCAAGGTAATATACCCCCTTTTACCACAGTATAGCAGAAATTCCCGGTCAAGTCAACCGGAACAACGTAAAAAGTGTTGTATTTATTTAAAAATATCAGGTAATAAATATATAATTTTACCGTTGAAATATATTAAGATTAGTGATAGAATGAGAAAAACTCAAAAAAGGGGATAAGGCAAAATGTTCAATCAGGTTTTATTTACCGTTCTCAATAAAATAGAGCTGTTGGATGAGCTTCTCGGCGAATTCGAGCGCACCGGCGTAAGCGGCGCGACTGTCATAAGCTCGATAGGTATGGCGCACGCCCTCGCGGGAAACGAGGAGAGCCATTTTATAAGCAGTTTCCGTATGTTTTTCGACGCGGCGCACGCCGAATCTAAAACGATTTTCATCGTCTGCTCCGACGAGATGGCGGAAAAGGCGAAGGCGGCGGTGCGCCGCATAGTCGGCGATCTGTCGGAGCCGGACACGGCTATAATGTTCTCCGTCCCTCTGCTTTATATCGAGGGCATCTCTCATAACGAGTGAAAGGAAGCGATACCGTTGCAGCTCAATACGCTTTTATATTTAGGCATTTTACTTATGGCGGGACTGCTTTGCGGCAGGCTCGTCAAGCTGATAAAGCTTCCTAACGTCACCGGTTATCTGATAGCCGGTCTCATACTCGGTCCGTACGTGACTAAATTCATACCGCTTGACGTTGTGAACGATTTCAGCGTCATATCCGATATGGCGCTGTCGTTCATCGCTTTTACGATAGGCTGCGGCTTCAAGCGCTCGTATCTGAAAAAGGTCGGTATGACGCCGGTAGTTATAGCGATATTCGAGTCGCTTTTCGCCGTTTTCGCGGTGCAGGGCGTGCTTCTCGCATTCGGCACCGATCCGCAGCTGGCGGTGCTTCTCGGCGCGATAGCGGCGGCGACCGCTCCCGCGGCTACGCTTATGGTAATAAAGCAGTACGGCGCGAAGGGTCCCGTCACGGATACGCTCGTTTCCGTCGTCGCGCTTGACGACGCGGTCGCGCTTATAGCGTTTTCCGTCTGCGTGGCGATAGCCTCCGTTATCGGCGGCGGCAAATTCGAGGCGAAAACGGTATATATGCCGCTTATCGAAATTTTCGGCGCGCTTATGCTCGGCGCTCTGTACGGCATCATATTCAAGATACCGTTGAGATTCTTCAAAAAAGCGGGCAACAGACAGATAATAACCGTAGGCCTCGTGTTCGCGTGCGCCGGCACGGCAAATCTGCTCGGCTGGTCGTCGCTTCTCGCCTGTATGGCGCTCGGTATGACGCTTTGCAATATTTCAAGAGAATCTGACAGTATACTGTCGGTCGCCGACAGCGTTACGCCCGCGCTGTTTTTGCTGTTTTTCGCCACGAGCGGCGCGGCGCTCAATATAACGATAATACCGCAGATAGGTCTTATAGGTATCATTTACGTGCTTGCGAGGATCGTCGGCAAGGTCGGCGGCGCGTGGCTCGGCGCGGTGATAATGAGAGCGCCTAAGACCGTGCGCAGATTTTTAGGTCCGGCGCTGATACCGCAGGCGGGCGTTGCGATAGGTCTTACGCTCGTCGCGCAGACCGCCGCCCCGGCGTACGCCGATCAGATACGCGCGGTCGTTTTGTGCGCTACGCTGATTTACGAGCTTGTCGGACCCGTTATAACGAAGCTGACGCTTCAGGGTGCGAAGGAAATAACGCCCGACGCGAAAAAGCCGAAAAAAGCGGAGAAGTGAAATAAAAAAGGCGATACGGGATCGCCGAAAAAAAGAAAAAAATCAAAGAATAAAGAACAAAGAATAAAGAATAAATCAGGAGTCGGCGGAGCCGACAAAAGAATTTTCCGATTTTCTTCTTTATTCTTTTTTCTTTTTTATTTATTATTTATCGGAATTTATCGGAGTCAGCGCCTCGTACGTCCTTTTCTCCGTATCTGCCTCGTACCCTCCGCCGGGGGCGGGCTGCCATTCGTAGCGGTTTTTGTTTTCGCCGGGGAAAAGGCGCGACATGACAGCGGCAATAACGCCGCCGTGAGTTACGAGAAGCGTATCGCGCCCGTCGATTAAAAGCCGGTCGAGCCCTTCAAAAACGCGCTTTTGCATGATCTCGCCGCTTTCGCCGCCGGGGGCGACGTTTTTTTCGTTGTCGCCGCTTATCCACGCGATATAGTCTTCGTCGTTTTTCATCTCCTCGTAGGAGCGCATCTCGAACGCGCCGAAATCCATTTCGCAAAACGCCGGGTCGGATTCGTGCGGCACATCGCCGAAAAGCAGTAAAAGCGTTTGCTCACAGCGCTTTTTGCCGCTTGTCATCACGCGCATACCGGTGATATCGAGCGCGTATTTTATATTTTCAAGCTCTTTTATACCGTTATCGGAAAGCCCGATATCCGTTTTTCCGCAGTATAAATGCAGATCGTTCGCCGCGGTTTTTCCGTGGCGTATAAGTATCAGCTTCATTTGAGTTTCTGCTCCAGTCCGAGAAAAATACGTGTAACGCTTTCAGCCTCTTTTGATAAATACGCGCAGAGCCGCCCCGTCATTTCGCGCCATGCGCGCATATCCTTGCCGAGCGGAACGACGCCGCAGAAAATATCCTCGCAGATAAGAACGCTGTTTTCCCATTCGGGTCTGTGTTCTTTGAAATATTCAGTCGCGTCGATACCGTTTTTTACGCAGTAAAGCGTGAATTCCTGGATGTTGTACACGCACCGACGACCGAAATTGACGTCTTTATCCTCGCGGCAGATATATATCTGCCCGTCTTTCAGACCATATTTGTTTTTCGCGTATTCAAGCTTGCCCTGATACGCGCCGCCGATAATAAAATCCATATCCTCCTCCTAAACAAGCGCGTATACCGCGATGCCGCAAAGCTCCGCAAACGTTAAAGCGTAGCCGGAAATATCGCCCGACATACCGTCAAGCGAGCGAAAGCCGCGGAGCAGATACAAAAGATATCCCGCGACGACCGCGACCGAAGCGAAGCCCTGAAAGTTAAGAAGCACGAAGCCGAGCGCGACCGCGACTGTAAGAACGACCGATAAATAAACAACGTGCGATTTTTTTACGCCTTTTCTGTACGCGCCCGAATATTCGCTTACAGACAGCGGGCGAAGTACCGTGACGCATATCGCCGCGACAGTTCTTGAAACGACGGGAATGAATATCAGCGTAAAGACGTTCGCCGTGTCCTTTGCCGAGGCGAAAAGCGCGAACTGCGCGAGTATCAGAAGACATATGCCGATAACGGCGAAGGAGCCGACGTGCGGATCCTTCAATATCCGTCTGCGCTCCTCGACGTCGCGCCACGATTTTACGGCGTCGACGGTGTCAAGAAAACCGTCGGCGTGTATGCCGCCCGTAAGTATGAACGGAAATGCGCAGAGTATTATGCCGCAGACGAGCGGCGGCAGCTGCGCCAGCCGCAGAAGAAACGCCGTAAGAGCCCATAAACCGCCGATGATCGCGCCGACGAACGGCAGAAACAGCGTCATGAGAGGGCGCGACTCCTCGTCCCATTTGTGGAACGGACAGGGGATCGCGCTGAACATCGTTATGCTCATCATAAACGCGCGGAAGTATTTTTTCAAAGCTCAAGCCCTCCTTTATGGAATATGACGCTGCCGGCGCAGAGCTCTATGACTGTATCGCATTTTTCCGCGAGATACCGGTCGAGCCTTGCGAGCGAGGCGCGGTAGTTTTCCGTGAATTCATCATATCTGAAAGCGTCGGAATAAATGTAATCGGTGACGAACACCGCGTTTCCGGCTTTGTTCAGAATTTCGCTCAAACCGCCGATACAGCGCCCGACCGCCTCCGGGTCGGCTTCGCCTCCGTGTGTCGAAAACATTTCGTTCATCAGAAGCGCGGTTACGCTGTCGACCAGAAACGTGCCGTTTCCGCCCGCTTTTTCAAAAACCGAGCCGACGTTTTTTCCCGCCTCAATCGTTATGAAGCCCATTCCGGCGCGGTCGTCTATGTGCTTTTTTATCCTTTTTCTGTCCTCGTCGTCGTACGGGATCATGGTAGCGACGTACCACCGTCTGCCGCCCGCGGACAGTCTGACGGCGATATCCTGCGCGAAGCCGGTCTTGCCGTTTTTGGCGCCGCCCGAGATCAATACGTTCATATCAGATATCCTTTACCGAAAACGAATCGGTTTTTCTTATTTCATCGAGATATTCGTCGTTTATGTTCGCCTCGCAAAACGTCGCCATGCCGTTTATCACGGCGCAGGCACCGTCGAGCATCATCATGGCTATCGGACAGCCGCTGCCCTCGCCGAGCCTCATACCGAGGTCGAAAAGCGGTCTTAATCCGAGCTCGTTCACCGCCGCGGCGTACCCTATCTCAAACGATCTGTGCGAGGGTATCATATACTCGCGCGAAAGAGGACAGAGTCTGTAAGCGCAGAGCGCCGCGACGACGGAGATAAAGCCGTCGACGACCGCCGGTATCCGGCTGTACGCCGCGCCTATGAACGCGCCCGCCATAGCGGCGATATCGAATCCGCCGACCTTTGATATAACGTCAACAACGTCGTTTTTATCGGGCTCGTTCAGCGTTATCGCCTTTTTTATGACGGAGAGCTTTCGTTTATACGCTTCGTCCGTTATGCCGGCTCCGCGCCCCGTCACCTCTTCGACGGCGCGTCCGGTAAGCACGGAAAGCACGGCGGACGAGGTCGTCGTATTTCCTATCCCCATTTCGCCTACGCCTATCACCTTTACGCCGTCGTCCGCGGCGGCGCACGCAAGCTCAACTCCGCACAAAACCGCCCGCAAAGCCTGATCGCGCGTCATCGCCGCGCCTTTCGCTATGTTTTGCGTGCCGTACGCGAGCTTTCTGTCTGTCACCGCGGGATCGTTTATTTCAGCGTTTACGCCCACGTCGCAAACGCGCATCTCACAGCCGAAGCGCTTCGCCAGAACAGCCGCGCCGGTCTTGCCGTGCGCCATGTTCAGAGTCTGTGAAAGCGTTACCGACTGCGGCGCGCTCGCCACGCCCTCCTCCGTCACGCCGTTGTCCGCGCAGAAGGAGATAACGCGCTTTTTGTCAAGCTCGTTATGCACTCTGCCGGTAATCCCGGCGAGCTGTACGGAAAGCTCCTCGAGCCTGCCGAGGCTTCCCGGAGGCTTTGCGAGTCTCGACTGGTATTCCCTCGCTTCGTCTTCGGCGTGGGCGTCGAGCGGCGCGACGCCTTTTATAACGCTTGAAAGCGTTTTTTCGTATATATCCGCACCGTGTTTCATATCAGAATTCTATCCCTTTTCTCGCCCTGACGCCTGTGTCGAAGGGGTGCTTTTCCTTTTTCATTTCCGTAACGTAATCCGACAGTTCTTTAAGCTCCGGCGCGGGATCCCTGCCGGTAAGCACTATCTCGCATTTGTCCTTTTCCTCTTTTAAAAACCGCGTAAGAGCCTCCGGGCTTATCAGCCCGTATCTGTAAGCGGAGACGACCTCGTCAAGGACGATAACGTCATAATCGCGCGAGCTTTCCGCGATGTCCGCAAAAAACGCACCGTAGCAGTCGCCGGTTTCCGCTTTTTCCTCATCCGACATATTTTTGTATCTGCCGTGATACACTCCGGGCGTCACGACGGTTATGCCCGGCACGTTTGACAAAACGCTTATTTCAGACGACTTTCCGCTTTTGAAAAACTGCGCGAACAAAACTTTCATACCCGCGCCGGCGGCGCGTACCGAAAGCCCACAGGCGGCGGTCGTTTTTCCTTTTCCGTCGCCGTGATATAAATGTATCATATACCGTCCTCCAGAATTGAATAAACAAGCTTCATATCGAGCGCGCCGCGGACGGCGTCAGCGAGCGCGTCGTACTGCGCTTCGCGGTACGCGCGGACGTCGAATTCCGCGTTCTCGTCAAATTCAAGTCCTTTTGCTTTGTAAAGCGCGCCGACCACGGTTGAGGCTATACCGTTTTCGTCGAAAAGTCCGTGTACGTAGCTTCCGTAAACACAGCCGTTCTGAACGACGGGACCGTCTGTGCCGCTCTGTCCCATGTGTATCTCGTATCCGCGGTATTTTTTGCCGTTCAGCCCGGCGAATATACCCTCAACGCCGCAAAAAACGCCTCCCGTCTGCGCGCGCGTTTTCTCACGCGAAAAAACGGTGTCAAAACCGAGCAGTCCCATGCCGGATATCTCGCCGCCGCCCTCTGTTCCGTAAGGGTCGCGTATCGATCTTCCGAGCATCTGCAAGCCTCCGCATATGCCGAAAACGGGCGTGCCGCGCGAGGCGGCTTTGAGTATCTCCGCTTCCAGTCCGTTCTGCCGCATCCATTTAAGGTCTGATATCGTCGATTTCGTGCCCGGTATGATAATCATATCCGGCGAGCCGAGCTCGAAAACGTTTCTGACGTAGCGCAGGGAAACGCCGGAAAACCGCGCAAACGGCGAAAAATCAGTAAAGTTGGATATGCGCGGAAGCGAAACGACGGCTATATCCGTCTCCTTGCGCTCGCCCGAGGTAAGCCGTTCGCTCAGGCTGTCCTCGTCGTCTATATCGACGCGGACGTACGGAACGACGCCCGCGCACGGGACCTTTACAAGATCGTACAGCATATCGAGTCCGGGCGCAAGTATTGAAACGTCGCCTCTGAATTTGTTTATTATCGTGGCTTTGACCGCCGCTCTTTCCTCTTCGGTAAGCAGAGCGACCGTGCCGTACAGCTGCGCGAAAACGCCGCCGCGGTCGATATCGCCGACGAGCAGGACCGGAGCCTTAACCATTTTCGCAAGCCCCATATTGACTATATCGTCGGCTTTGAGATTTATCTCCGCGGGACTTCCCGCGCCCTCTATAACGATTATATCGTTTTCGTCAGCCAGCGTATCGTAGGCTTTCATTATTTCGGGGATCAGCTGTTTTTTGTATTTGAAATAATCGGCGGCGCGCATATTTCCGCGCACCTCGCCGTTCACTATCACCTGAGAGCCGACGTCGGTCGTGGGCTTCAGCAGTATCGGATTCATCAGCACGGACGGCTTTATCCCCGCCGCCTCCGCCTGAACGACCTGAGCCCTGCCCATTTCAAGCCCCTCGTCGGTTATGAACGAGTTGAGCGCCATATTCTGCGATTTGAACGGAGCGACCTTATAGCCGTCCTGCCTGAAAATGCGGCAGAGCGCCGCGCATATCAGGCTTTTTCCGGCGTTCGACATCGTCCCCTGTATCATTATCGGTTTTGCTTTTTTCACAACAGACCTCTCAATATAAGAATTGCGGCGGCTCTCAGAAGTACGCCGGTCAGAAGCGCAAGGCACGAGGCGGCGTACATAAGGCGGTTCGCACGTTTTATATCCGCCGGTTCCGTCGGCTTTATATCGTCGCCTATGTACTCTTTTTTATGCACCTTTCCGCCGTAGACCGCGTCGCCCGCCAGACGAACGTTCAGCGCTCCGGCGCAAACGGATTCCGTCTGCGCGGAATTCGGGCTTGCGTGCTTATATCTGTCGCGCCTGAATATACGGTACGCGTTTTTGCCGTCGAGACGGCAGAGAGGGCAGGATATTATCATCAGATACGCCGTGAGGCGCGACGGTATGAAATTGAAAACGTCGTCCGTTTTCGCGGCGGCTCTGCCGAAGTACAGATATTTTTCGTTTTTATATCCTATCATCGAATCCATGGTGTTTACGGCTTTGTATAAAAATCCGCCGACTGCGCCGAACAAAAACGTGTAAAACAAAGGAGCTACGACGCCGTCCGACGAGTTTTCCGCCACGGTCTCGACCGCCGCGCGGCATATTCCGCTTTCGTCAAGCACGTCGGTATCGCGCCCGACGATGTTTGAAACCGCTTTTCTCGCCGCCTCCGTATCGCCCTTTTCAAGCGCCTTCGCCACCCTGCCGCTCTCGCGCGCAAGCTGTCTTGCGGCAACGATCTGCCAGCACATTATGCTGTTTATTACAAGATAAACGACGGGGTGTATCATCCACGCGCCGAAAAGCAGAGCCGCGGGGACCGCGGTCGATGTTAGCGTAACGATGACGACCGTCAGCGCGCCGCGCCGTATATCGTTTTTGTCGCCATTTCCGCGCCTCAGCTTTTTGTCAAGAAACGAAATCAGCTTTCCCATAGCCATAACGGGATGCGGCAGAAAGTAAGGGTCGCCGACTATGGCGTCGATAATAAATCCGATAAGCACGGCGGCGGTCTGGTATATAAGCAGTTTTATCATTCTTTTATCCTTTTCTGCATAAGAAACACGGTTACTGGATTCTGTGCCGACATAAGATGATAAGAACCCGCCGTTTTAGATCTCGAAACGTTAAGCGTCACAGCCTCGAAGGTATCGAAGCCGTATTCCTTCGCGCACGAAAACGCCTCCGCCTGCGATTCGAGCGTAACGGTGTTTATAACTATGCGCACGCACGGATTTTTTTCAAGCAGAACGTCAAGTATGCCGCGCAGACATCCGCCGCTCCCGCCTATGAATGCGTGCGTCGGCGCGGGCAGGCCGCAAAGCGCCTCCGGCGCTTTGCCGGAAACGACGGTAATATTGTCGGCTTTGAATTTCAGCTTGTTTTTTTCTGTAAGTTCTACGGCGTCCGCTTCCTTTTCGACGGCGTAAACCCTGCCTTTATACGCGGCGAGCGCGCATTCGACGGAAACGGAGCCGGTACCCGCGCCGATATCCCATATAACGGAATCCGCGCTGAGCGATAATTTCGATACCGATACGGCGCGCACCTCGGATTTTGTCATAGGTACGTCACCGCGCTCGAACTCGCCGTCGTCGATACCGGCGCGGACGTCCTCGGACGCATCCGGATTTTCGATGTAAACGAGCGAAAGCGGGTCGGTATCCGTTTTGCAAAACGATCTTGGCGACGGAAAGCTCGCCGAAGCCGTATTTTACAAGCCTTTCGCACACCGCGGCGGGCGTGTTCTGTCCGCCCGTAAGAACGAAGAGCTTTTTGTTCCTGTTTACGGCGGATATAAGATTACCGTCCCTGCCGTGCAGACTTAACCACGACGCGCCGTCCCAGCTTACGCCGAGCCTCGCCGCAAACAATGAGAGCGAGGACAGACCGGGGATTATCTTCACGTTCTCGCCTTCAAATTCTTTCATCATACCCGCCGCGCCGCTGAAAAAGCCGGTGTCGCCGCGGAAAACGACCGCCGCGCGCCGTATGGACGGATGACTGTCAAGCACGCCGCGCACCTTTTCCGGCAGGTATTCGTTATATACCGGCTTTGAAACGTTAAGGGCTTTTGTTACGGACGGAGCGCCGATCACCGCGTCGCACATATCGAGCGCGTTTTTCGCCTCCGGCGTAAGCGTATCGCCGCCGCCGGGACCGATACCGATCAGCGTTATATCTCTTTTTCCGAAGCTGTAAGAGCCCGAAAGCTCGGCCGCCGCCTCGTCGGGCAGAAGCCCTTTCGTCTGCGGAGGCTGACCGATTATCACCGGAACGGCGCCGGCTTTTCTCGCCGCGCTTATTTTTTCGTAAAAGCCGCCGTTTTTGCCGGAATCCTTCGTCACCAGATATTTCGCGTTTATCGCGTTGAGCTGAGCGAGGTTCGTTTCCTCCGAAAAAGGTCCCTGCATGGCGATTATGTGCGGCGTCGGGACGCCCGCATTTTCGCACGCTTCAAGCGATGAAGCGAGGGGAAGGACGCGCGCCCATACGCGCTGCATATCGAGCCCCACGTATGCGGAAAGCTCCTTCGAGCCGGTCGTTATAAGTACGTTCCCGTCCTTGTCAGACAGGTATTCTTTCGCCTCCGCGACGGATGAAACGTATACCGCGTCCTTGACGAAAGCGTCCTTTTCGCGCAGTATCCTCATAAGCGGAACGCCCGCGGCTTTTGCCGCCGCCGCTATGTTCGCCGTCGCCTCCTCCGCGTAGGGATGCGTGGCGTCGATTATTTTATCGAAGCGGTTTTCCGTGAAAAACGCTGTCATTTCCTCCGCGTTCATACGCCCCTGACGGACGCGGACGCCGTCGATATCGCAGAGCATTTCCCCGCCGTATTCCGTGGCGACGCAGGTGGTGACGTCAGCGGCGTCCTTCAGAAGCGAAACGAGCCTTCTGCCCTCGGTCGTTCCCGCGAAAATACAGATTTTATCAGACATTTTTATATCCTCTCGGCACTACCATCCTGCCGTTTATTATCTTTGTTTCTGAATTGCCGACGAATACTGTTGTAAACATATCCGTATCCGTTTTACAAAGCTCCGCAAGCGTAAGCACGCGGCTTTCCTCGCCGTCTCTGCCTATGTTCTTCGCCGTACCGCAGACGGTTTCGGGCTTGCGGTATTTCATTATCATCTCACACGCGCGTTTTAAATGATCCGCGCGTTTTTTGCTTGAAGGGTTGTATAAGACTATGCAGAGATCCGCCGCCGCCGCGTGTTCGAGCCGCTTTTCTATCGTCTCCGCC
>CACZVC010000075.1 GCA_902784545.1 uncultured Ruminococcus sp.
TTTTTTGCCACGGGAGGGCAGACCCCTCCCCTACAAACGGCTTCGTTTATTGTGCGGCGACAATTTGCGGGAGGGCGATGCCCTCCCCTACAAACGGCTTCGTTTATTGTGCGCTGCTTTTTTTACACGTTCTTCACAATTTCGGATATAAATACGGTTGACAAAGGCGGGACGGCGGTGTATAATTAACGCGTTAAATTTTAACGTGTTAAGAAAGGGAGATCTATGGATCAGACGAACAGGACGCGGGCACAGCAGGCGGTCAGACTGCTGATGCTTACGGACAGGCTGCACCGCGCGGCGATAGAGGCGCAGACGGATAAGCTCGGCATACACAGAAGCCAGCATTATCTTTTGACCGTCCTTGCGCGGCGGGGCGGGGAGCTGACGCAGACGCAGACGGCGAAGCTTCTCGACATCAGTCCGGCGGCTGTCACCGTAACGCTTCAGAAGCTTGAAAAAAGCGGGCTTATCGAACGGCAGACCGCGGAAAACGACGCGAGGACGAAAATCATCAGACTTACGGACTACGGCAGGGAAACGGTCAAAAAGGCGTACGAAATGTTTCTGACCGTGGACGACACGATGTGCGGCGGCATGACCGACGCGGAGCTCGACGCGCTTTGCGCGAGCCTGTCGAAAATGGCGGACAATCTCAAAGCCGCGGGGCATAAGGATCCGTGCTGCGGCGAAAAGGAGGACGATAGATGAAACGGTGGCTGAAATACGTCAGACCCTATATTTCGTGGTTCATACTCGGACCCGTTTGTATGCTCGTGGAGGTCGCGGGCGAGGCGATAATGCCGCGGCTTTTGGGTGTTATAATAAACAGCGCCAACAACGGCGAGCTGACGACCGGCAAAAGCCTCGGCGTAATGGCTCTTATGATACTTATAGCGGTAATTATGATGGCGGGCGGCGTCGGCGGCGCCTACTTCGCCTCAAAAGCCTCCGTAAACTTCGCCGCGGATCTGCGCTCCGACGTTTACGGCAGGATACAGCGGTTTTCGTTTGAGAATATCGACAAATTCTCGACCGGCTCGCTCGTAACGCGCCTTACAAACGACGTGACGCAGATACAGAATCTGATAAATATGATGATGCGTATGGCGCTTCGCGCTCCGGGCATGATGATAGCCTCGCTTATAATGGCGATAATGCTCAAGCCGAAGCTCTCCGTCGTTTTCGCGGTGAGCATACCGGTAATGCTCATAGCCGTCGGCTTCATCATAAAAACGGGTTTCCCGCGCTTTTCGATAGTGCAGTCCAAGCTCGACAACTTGAACTCCACGGTGCAGGAAAACGTGACTAACGTGCGCGTCGTAAAGAGCTTCGTGCGCGAGGATCACGAGACGGAAAAATTCAGAGCGGCGAACAGGGATCTGAAAAACACCGGCATCTCCGCGGCGAAGGTGATGATATTCATGTCGCCGGTAATGACGCTGATAATGAACGCGACGGTCGTTGCGGTCGTGCTTCTCGGCAGCCGGCTGATACTCAATAACGATATGACGCCGGGCGACCTTTCGTCGTTTACGATGTACGTTACGCAGATACTCATGTCGCTCGTTATGGTTACTTTCATGCTTACGTTCTCCTCCCGCGCGCTCGCTTCCGCGCGCCGTATACGCGAGGTGCTTGACGAGGAGGTAACGCTCAGCGACGACAACGCGAAGAGAAAGGATATGACCGTAAAGGACGGCACGATAGAATTCAGAAACGTTTCGTTCCGCTACTATAAGAGCAGCGAGGACAAGGTGCTCGACAACATAAATCTCAGAATCGAGGGCGGCAGTACGGTCGGCATAATCGGCTCAACCGGCTGCGGCAAAACGACGCTCGTTTCGATGATACCGCGCCTGTACGACTGCGACGAGGGCGAGGTGCTCGTTGACGGCGTGAACGTCCGCGATTATTCGCTCGTGAACCTGCGCGACGGTATCGGAATGGTATTGCAGAAAAACACGCTTTTCTCGGGAACGATCGAGGAAAACCTGCGCTGGGGCGACGAGAGCGCGGACGATGAGACGGTAAAGCGCATGGCTGAATACGCGCAGGCTGACAAATTCGTATCATCCTTCAAGGAGGGCTACAAGACCGTGCTCGAGCAGGGCGGCACAAACGTGTCCGGCGGTCAGAAGCAGAGGCTCTGCATAGCCCGCGCGCTTCTGAAAAAATCGAAGATACTCATTCTTGACGACAGCACGAGCGCGGTGGACACCGCGACCGAGGCGATGATAAGAAAAGCCTTCCGCGAGGAGCTTCCCGGCAGTACGAAGATAATCATAGCTCAGAGGATATCGTCCGTTATGGATTCCGACGTGATAATAGTGATGAACGACGGAAAGATAACGGGTATGGGAACGCACGGCGAGCTGCTTGAAAACAACGTGGAATACCGCGAGATATACGAATCGCAGACGGGAGGTAAAAACTGATGCCGAGAAATCTTGATCAATTGAGAGAACGCTATAACAGCGCGGCGTCCGACGCCCGCAAAATGGGTCCCGGCGGCGGTCCGAGAGGCGGCGGTCCCGGCATGAGAGGCGCCACAGGCAAACCGAAGGATACAAGAAAAACGCTTTCCCGCCTCGCCTCCTATGCAAAAAGCTACACCGGGCGCATTATCGCCGTGCTTTGCTGTATGGTCGTAAGCACGGTAACGTCGCTTATCGGCGGATATATGCTCGCGCCTGTTATCAACCGCCTGTCCGCGGCGGTCGCTCCGGAGCTTGCCGGACAGTTGAGCGGACTTGAAGCGAAGGTCGGCAACTACGTCGGCGTTTTCGCCGAAAAAGTGCTCGGCTTCGACCGCGAAAACGTATTCTTGTATGTAGCGGCGGCGATGATAATACTTTCCTCCGTTTATCTTATAGGCGTGGCGACGACGTACGTGCAAAGCCGCCTTATGCTCTCCGTATCGCAGGGCATCGTCGAAAAGATAAGGAACGATCTGTTTGAAAAACTGCAGAGACTGCCGGTAAGATATTTCGACAGCCACCCGACGGGCGAGATAATGTCGCGTTTCACAAACGATATAGACAATATCGACGTTATGATAAACAACTCGCTCACCTCGCTCATTTCGGGCACGGTAACGCTTGTCGGCACGTTCATTTTCATGATAAGCACAAGCTGGATACTGACGCTTATAACCGTCGTTTTCATCCCGATATTCACCTTCGGCGGTATGAAGATAGCCTCGCTTTCGCGCAAGCATTACAAGAGCCAGCAGGCGGCGCTTGGCGCGGTGAACGGCTATATGGAGGAGACGGTCACGGGGCAGAAGGTCATAAAGGTCTTCAACCACGAGGACGAATGCGAGGAGGAATTCGGACTGCTCAATAACGATATGCGCGACAAGCAGTTCAAGGCGCAGTTCTGGGGCGGCATTGTCGGTCCGGTCATGGGCAACACCTCGCAGATATCCATGGCGGTGACTATCGGCGTCGGCGGCGTGCTTATGCTGAACGGTCTGCTCGGCGCGGGCGGTCTTACCGTTTTCTCGCAGTATTCAAGGCAGTTTTCAATGCCGATAAACCAGATCTCACAGCAGCTGACGACTGTTTTCGCCGCGCTTGCCGGAGCGGAGCGCGTTTTCGAGGTAATGGATTCCGATCCCGAGGCGCCGGATAAGGAAAACGCCGACGAAATGAAGGATATGAAGGGATACGTCGTGCTCGACGACGTAACGTTCGGCTACATCCCCGGCAAAACGGTGCTCAAACACATCAGCTTATACGCCAAGCCCGGGCAGAAGATAGCGTTCGTCGGCTCGACCGGCGCGGGAAAAACGACCGTGACGAATCTGATAAACCGCTTCTACGACATAGACGAGGGCAAGATAACGATAGACGGCGTTGATATCAAGGATATAAAGCGCGATGAGCTGCGCAAAAACATAGCGATGGTATTGCAGGACACGCACCTGTTCACGGGGACGGTAATGGAGAATATCCGCTACGGCAGACTCGACGCGACGGACGAAGAGGTCGTCGAGGCGGCGAAAACAGCCTCCGCGCACAGCTTCATAATGCGTTTGTCGGACGGCTACAATACGATGCTCGAGGGAGACGGAGCCAATCTGTCGCAGGGACAGAGACAGCTATTGAACATCGCCCGCGCCGCGCTTTCAAAGGCGCCGATCCTCATACTCGACGAGGCGACAAGCTCCGTCGACACGAGGACGGAGCGTCACATAGAGCACGGTATGGACAGACTTATGAAAAACAGGACGACGTTCGTGATCGCGCACCGTCTTTCCACGGTAAGGAACAGCAACGCGATAATGGTGCTCGAGGCGGGCGAGATAATCGAACGCGGCGACCACGACGAGCTGCTTGCGATGAAGGGAAGATACTACGAGCTGTATACGGGCAAAAAGGAGCTTGACTGACGTAAAAACAATTTACCGGATATGATAAAAAGGATGCCGCGACAGGTCCGGCATCCTTTCATAATGAAGACAAACTCCCTCAGTCATCCGGGAAGCTTCCCGGATGACAGCTCCCTCAAAGAGGGAGCCTCGATTTGCCTCCCTCTTTGAGGGAGGTGTCACGGCGTTACGCCGTGACGGAAGGAGTTATCTGAAAACAGATAATTTATCTGTAAAACGAAAGGATGCCGCAAATGATCCGGCATCCTTTATCTTATCTCATCTTATTTCTTTTTCTTTTTTACGACGATGATGATCACGGCGGCGGCTGCCGCGGCGAGCGCGACGCCTCCGGCAATTACGGGGACTACGGGGAAGCTGTTGCCCGAAGGAGTCTGTGTTTCGCCGGTTTCCTGCTGACTTTCGGTCGCCGCGGCGGTATCCGTCGTATCGTCCGCGGTTTCCGCTTCGGTTTCGGTCTCGGGCGGCTCGGGCTCGGGATCGGGCTCTATGAGCGTGCCGACCGCGAGACGGATCCTGTTCAAAAGCTCCGGATCGGAATTATAGTCGCCGAGCGAGGTCGTTATCTGCTTTATCATAAGCGTGCTTACGCCCTCGCCGAGCTTTGCGTCGAGCAGGTCGAAATAGTCGTAGTCCTCTATTCCGTCGCGTATGGATTCAAGACGGACGGATTCGACCGATTCGTGGAGACGTCCGATAAAGCCGCCGTGGTAAAGCAGTACGCCGTTGCCGTAAAAAATGAACGGGTTTACCGGCGCGGTGTCCTTTTCGTACTTTTTATCCCAGCCCCAGTTGTGCTGTGACGAGCCGGAGCCGTACCAGTCGTTTACGGCGTAGTACAGGAATCCGTCGACGTTGTACAGTTTCTGCTGCCAGAAAAGTATGCGGTGGTCGACCTCGCTGTCGTCGATGGAAAGCGCTATTTCCGGCTTGTGCGGGAAGCGCGTGACGTACCACCAGACCTCGTCGCCCTCCGCCTGTTCCTTCGCCATCCTCTCGGGGAAGGTGCCGAGCTTTTTCTCCGTCTGCTTTGTCACGCGGACGGTAAGCTCCTTGTTCGCCTTCTGATCCGCGTTGGTGTTGAAGAAAAACGTGTGCGGACACCATACGTTCACGTAATCTTTCAGATATTCAAAATGGTCGACGCCCGTTTTTGTTTCAAGCATCGTGTTCCAGTGCATCGGGATTATCAGCTTGTAGTTTTCCCACACGCTTTTTATGAATTTCGCGTTCTCTATAACGCTGTTGAGCTGAGCTTTCGTCATAGGCTCGTCGTTTGAATCGGGGTAGAAATACGCTTTTTCGAGCCATTTCGGATCCTGCGACAGAAATTCGTAGGATTCTCTCAGATTCTGTTCCGTCAGCTGCGTTTTCCAGCCGAGAGGGTTGAACGCCTGAACTCTCGGATCGTTGAGATATCCTTTTACGATCTCAAGCTCTTCGTCGGTGAGCGAATTGAATTCGCCCTTCGTCGCGTACGGCATCGTATAGGCGTTCACCTTGTTTTCAAGCAGCATATCGTAATAGAATTTATATCCCGTGCCGTTGTCGCCGGAGTAAAGCTCCGGGTCGGCGGCGTAGATCGCCCACCAGCCGAGGTCGGCGAGCGTTTTGACGTGCGACGCGTCCGGCAGATCGAAATTCCAGACGTAGGCGTAAACGTCGGCGCGCTTTATCTCGTTTCCGTCGCCGTCCTTTACCGTAACGCGGGCGGAATACTGTCCGGGCTTCGTTTCATGATCTGTCGTGAGCTTTATAAGCACCGCCTGACTTCTGCCGGCTTTCAGCTCAAGCGGACCGTCGAGCGGCGGTATCGGATCGAGGACGGTCTGTCCCTCGACGTCTTCAAAATAATAACCGTAGTAAAGCCGCGGCGAAAGCGAGGCTTCGCCGTTTGTGAAGTCGGACACCGTGACCGTCACGGTCTTGTCCTTGTCCGGCGCGAGCAGAAGCCAGAACGCCTCGATCTCGTTTTTCGCAAGATAAAGCTGATACGTGTTTTTTCCGTTTGACTGCACCGTTTCAGCCGGGGTCTTAACGTACGAGTGGTCGAACCACACCGTAAGACCCGCGTCCTCGTGCTCCGCCGTCAAAGGCTCGTTCGATATTTCCGGCGCGGGAGGGACGACCGACGCGATAAGCTCCTCCGCGCGCTTCTGCTCGTTCTCCGTCAGGCTGTGCGCCGCCGAAACGGAAAAAGCCGCCGCGAAAACGAATA
Organism: uncultured Ruminococcus sp.; assembly: GCA_902784545.1. Taxonomy (GTDB): domain Bacteria; phylum Bacillota; class Clostridia; order Oscillospirales; family CAG-272; genus UBA1248. The sequence continues at coordinate 6,615 of CACZVC010000075.1, forward strand.
AAGCGGACAATAAAGCGCAAATGATTTTTTTCATATTTTCCACCTGTGATAATTGATAGCTGTATTATATACTATTTCACCTTGAATTTCAACTGTTTTATTCAAAAATGTTGACTTTTTTGCATTTATATGATAAAATCGGTATGTAAAAAAGCAAAAAGGGGACCGGGGATGAGTATACTTATACTTAACGGCAGTCCGAAGTGTGAAAAAAGCGATACGCTTAAAATGTCGGAAGCATTCGCCCGCGGCATATCGGACGTGTCGGGCGGCGAAATAAAAATCGTACATACCGCGAAAAAAAAGATAGGCTACTGCACCGGCTGTTTCATCTGCAAGAAAAACGGCGGAACGTGCGTTATAGACGACGATGCCGCGGAGATCATAAAAACGATGCTCAAATCCGATTACGTCGTTTTCAGCTTTCCGCTTTACTGTCATTCGATGCCGTCGTCGCTCAAGGTGTTCATAGAGCGCCTTATGCCGCTTTCCTCGATGAAGATAGTAAAAGACGCGGAGGGCGATTACCGGCACGAGGCGCAGGCAGACCTTTCAAAAATGAAAAGGATAATGATATGCGGCAGCGGTTATCCCGGCAGCAAGCGCGATTTCGAGCTGACGGAGGCGACGTTCAGGCGCTCTTTCCCGGACTGCGGACTTGCGGTCTGCATGGAGGAAAGCCCGCTGTTCAACATAAAGGACGCGGAGCCGGTCGCGCTGCCGAGGCTTGAGCTTTTGAAAAAAGCCGGAGCGGAATACGCGGAAAACGGCCGTCTGTCGGAGGATACGCGCGCGGCGCTTGACGCGCCGATGATACCCGAGGAAATATATATGCGCTTTGCAAACGGCGTAAAATAAAATCAATATTTTAATAAAGGCGGTGATATCATGGAGCTTGATGAAAAAGAACTGTTCAGAGGCAAAAAATTCATAGTCGGAGAATGGCGCGTCGATTATATAGTAAACGCGTGGTCGAACGATCTTGCGCACATCCCGGCGACGGAATTCAAAAGCGACGACGGCCGCGATTTTTCGGCGATCACATTTACGTTCTTCGAGGACAATACGGTCGTTCTGAAAAACGACGCCGACGGCAAAGAGGTAAAAGGCGAGTGGGAGCAGACGGGCTGGACCGAATACAGATACACCCTGAAGGACTTTATGGAGCTGCCCGAGGGCGATTTCCGCGACGCGGCTGAAAAGCTTGAGGTGTTCGACGGCTGTCTTGTTTTCAGCATCGGTTTTCTCGCTGTCGGCATGAAAAAGATAAAGGACGGCGCCGTTGCCGAGCCGAAGGATCCGCTGGACGCGGAGATGACCGCCGAGGAAGCGGAGGTTAAGGATATAGTCGGCGAATACGAGGTGGCGTGCGCCATGGCGTATATCGACGGCACGTTCGGTATTTTCCCGCGCGATAAGGTAGAGGCGGAGGCGAAGCGCAAAGCCGAAGCAGGTGAGGAGGACGACGACGAGCTGCTCGACATTTTCGATATGATCGTCGAATTTCTGCCCGACCATACTGTTGTCGAATGGGCGAAGATACCCGGCACCGTGTCGGAGGATATGATAAACGAGGCGCTCAAAGCCGGTGAGATAACAGCCGTAAAGAACGGATATTTCACAAAAGGCTCGAAAGAATGGAAATACCTCGGCGGAAAATATTATTACAACACGCAGGAGGAAAGAGAAGTGATGGGCGAAAAGCTCTCCCCGTGGGACGAACTGAAATTCGACGAAGAAGGCCTCATGCTGTATTCGGAAATGATGAAAATCAGAAAGAAATAATAAAAAAAACAAAAAAAAGCCTTTGCCGGGTTTCACTTTAAACGCCCGGCAAAGGCGTTTTTCATCGCGCGGCTTTGAGCCAGCATTTATATTCCGTTCTTTCGTCCCACGTGGCGCCGGCTTTGTGATACGGGATAAGGACGACGCCGTCGACCTTGACAGCCGAGTTTTCCATAACGGCGTTTTCCCTCACGCCGGGGACGGCTCTGACGGGCTTGTCAAAGTCCGGCTCGACGCTTTTGTCCGCCGCCAGAACGAGCGGACCGTAAGTGTAAAGCACGAGGTCCTTCGCCCCCGGGTTGACGCTTTGCGGACATTCGTGACAGATAAGCGGCATATCGAGATCGAGCGTTATACGCTCGCCCTTCTGCCATTTCTTTTTCATCACGGCGTAGCCGCCGTCCGACGTATATCCGTGCGACAGGCTGAATCCGCGGCAGAAGGCGGGTATGCGCAGGGCTATCTCATATTCGCCGCCGCAAAGGACGGTAAGCGCGACCGCGCCCGATTCGGGATAATCCGTTTCGATTTTCAGCTTTTCGCATTCGGACGGGACGTACAGGTTCACTAAAAGACGGCCGCCCCTGTCGCAGTACGTCATATACGGTATGATCGCCATGCCGGCGGGGCCGTTCGCGGTACAGCACGAAAGCGGCATACCGCCCACGTCGTAGCTGAAATTGACCTTTGTGCTCCGCGTGCCGTTGAATTTCGGAAAATAATCGAAAAACGAGCCGTCCGGCTTCATCGCGCCGGATAATGCGTTATACATGCTTACCTCGATTTTATCTATCAGCGCGGGATCGCCCGTCAGACGGTAGTAATTGAGCATAAGCTTCATATAAGTTACCGTAACGCACGTTTCCATGCTTAACTCTATATCGGGATTCGCCTGCTCATAGTACGTATAGTTCCATTGCTCGCCCGTGCCGGGACCGAGATTGTACGGCTTGTCCGCGCCGCCGGAGCCGAGATACGTTATCTCCTGTATATTTATCTTGTCGATGAAAATTTCAGCGCATTTTTTGTATTTTTCGATACCCGTGGCGCGGTAGTATTCGAGCAGTCCCTCAAAACAGCTCATCATTTCGTAAGCCTTTGCGATGCTCTGTTCCGGTATGCCGTTGCTTCCGACGTCCTTCGGGTCTTTGCCCGCCAGTATCGCCTCGAACATATTCCCGCGCGAGCAGGCGCCGGAGCCGACTATATGTGAGGCGAGGCGCAGAAGCTCCGGCTCGCCCGTGAGGTTATACAGCTTTACCACCGGCTCAAGGATCGAGGACGATTCTATGCCGCAGAACGCCCAGCCGGTTTCTGTTATCGGCGTTTTCGGCGGATCGCCCACCTGCCTCGCGGTGTATAACGCGAGCTTCATCATACAGTCGAGCGCCGCTTCGCATCCGGTCGCGGCGTAGTATTCCCAAAGGCCCAAAAGCACGTATTTGCGCTCCCACAGATCGGCGCCTCCGCTCCCGTTCGGCTGCTGTTCTTTGGGTGAAGTGCTTATATCGCCGTCTTCGTCCTGCAAGCTCATTATATCGGCCGCCGCGCGGTCGATTACGGTTTTAAGCTCCGCGTTTTTCGTGTAACCGTAGATCATGCACGCCGCGCGCATAAGCTTGCCGAAAAACTCGCCCGCCGCGAACCGGTTCAGCCTGTATCTGTAAAAATCGACGACCGCCGTCATATCGACGCGAAGGAAAAGCCCGGATATGAGCGCGTTTATGCGTTCGTCGAAAAAGCCGTGCAGTCTCACGCCGTTTTTAAGCGCGACGGCGTCTTTTATTTTTGAATACTTATACGCTTCCATAATTCACTCCACAATAAGTATCGCGCGGTAAGCCGGTATGCTTATCTGCGTTTTGCCCGAAGCCGGCGTGACCGTGCAGTCGTACGGGTCGTATATATGATATTCGCCGGTCTGTTCCGGGCCGACCCACGAACACGCCGGATTTTACCTGAGCCGAAAACGGTATCTCACATACTTTGCCGAGCGCGTCGCCTATTTTTCCCGTATACTTTTTATCCTTTATCCCGTCCGCCAGCGCTTTGAACGCTTCCGCTTTTCTCGCGTCCGTGCATTCCTTCGGCAGGCAGTCGAGCCATATCACCGTGCCGCCGGCGTTTTTGAACTCCGTGAGCTTTTCAAGAGCCTCATAGCTCATTACCTTGACGTGCGGCATCACAATGACGGAATACAGTCCCGCGCCGATCTTCATTTTGCCGCCCTCGAGCGTCGAATCCGATACGCCCTTATCGTCAAGCACCGTAAAGTCGTAACCGCTTTTCAGGATCTCAAGGCAGGTGTGCTGCATAAGGCGGTTTACTGACGCCGCCTCGTCGTCGCCGTTGTAATTGAAATGCTCCGTATCGGCGTTGTACGCGGCGCGAACCGAATCGACGGGGTAGAAAACGCCGATCTCCGACGTTGTGAAGGCGGTGTCGAGCAGCGTGTGTATCCTGCCGGCGTACGACGTGAATTTCTGAAGATCCGCCGCCGGCACGTCGTTGTCGCCGCATATCACCGTGTATGTGTTCGCGCCGAAGAACGACGCGAGCGTCGCTCCGGCTATCGTATATTTGCCCGGCTCGGAGAAGAACGGCGCGCCCGCCACGGCAGAAGGCGTGAATTCAAGATGCACTTTATATTCGCCCTTGTTCTTCGCGGCGGAGGAAACGTATTTCAGCCCCATGAAATTGCCTATGTCTGTTCCCTCGGTCAGAAGCCTTTCCGGCTCTATCTGTAAAATATCGCCGCCGGGTATGCTCATTTCTCCTGTCAGCCGCAGAAAGTCGCCGCCGTACGTCTCTATCTGCCTTTGTATGTTTTCCTCGAAAAGCAGGTGTCCCGACGAAGCCTTGCCGTTTTTCTCGCACCATTCGCGTATCTGTTCAAAATACGATACGCGGAACATCTCGGAGACGGTCTGATAGAAATTCACGCGGACGAGGCGGTCGTGCGTCGTCGTGCCGCCGTAAAGCGAATACAGATTTTCTTCTATTTCATATCCGTGCATTTCGCGGAATTTTTCCGGCAGTTTATCGGACCAAACAACGTAGCTTTTCATATCGCGGTTGCCGAGCTGCGGCTCGTCCGTGAAAAACGCCTCGACGACGTCGAAGCCGCCGCCCGTTTTTTTCCTGTATTTTTCATACGTCGTTTCAATAAACCGCGTTACCGCGTCGTAATTGAGCAGATCGACGTCGCGCAGGGTGGAAAAATCCTTCGGATTTTCTTTTTTCTGATTGGTCACGCGGCGCGCGTAAACGTAAACGGTGTATTTTCCGTTATGCTTTGCGTCAACGGTTTTGCCGTCCGTTTCAAGCTTCGTCTTTTCCTTGCCGTCGACGAGATCGGCTCCGACGATATTTATGTAATTTTCGGGCAGGGTATATTTTATGTCGCCACTCCCGTAAAGCTTTATAAGCTCTATGCCCGTCGCCTCGAATTCATCGTGACCCTCGAGCACCTGACCGAACGCCTTTCCGCTCGGCCATTGATATTCGTCGTATATCCACGCGTGCAGGCCGAGCGTTTTGCCGTATCTGTATGCGTCGGATAAAAGCGAGAATTCGGAGTCGTCTTTCAGATATGCGTCGTTGAATCTGACGTTTGAAACGACGCCGCCGTAGCCGTTGCTTTCAAGCTTTTTCAGCGTAAAATCATAGTTTCCCGGTTCAAAGCCGTACAGCAGTTTTTTAGGTCTGTATTTGTTGTCGGGGTCGGAAAATTCGTTTCCTTTGTAAAACGCCGACAGGTCGTTTTGTCCGCCGCTCTGTTTTTCCGGCTCCGGCAGGCCGTCGAACTCTTGCGCTTCGGACAGGTTTTTGAAAAACGCATAGCAGCGTATAACGTATTCGTCCGTCGTGCTCGCGCTGTTTTCAAACATATCGAGGCGCAGATCGTTATATTTTCCGTGTACCGGCGAATCGCCGTTTGCGATAAACATTACGGACGGCGATCTGAAATTGAGTATTATCTTTTGCTCGCCCTCGCCGTCGTATGAAAACCTGTACGTCGGGTACGAGTTCGGGTCCTTCAGACCGTCGGTCTTATATCTCATATCCCCCTGCATATCGCTTCTGCTTGTGTAAAGCATTATAACGAAAAACGGGTATTCGTCGACCGTAAAATCCCCTTCCGGAAGCGGCAGGGTCATATACGGGTCGAAGCAGTACGTCGGGTCGCCCTCCTTGTCCGAGGACAGGAATTTCACCGCCATGCCGTTATCCGTCTGCTCCGTCGTGACGTGGTATAAATTCGAGCAGCCGTAAATGCTTTCGCCGTCTCTGAAATCGACGTAATGATCGGGAAGCGCCGGCTTCTCCTCGGGCGCGGTCGTCTCCGCCTCCGTATGAGCCGCCGTCGTCTCCTCCGTTCCCGTTGTCTGTGCGGCGGTGACCGCCTCCGTCGTTTCCTCAGATACGGCGCCGCATCCGGCGAAAAACAGCATAAGCGCCGCCGTGATCGCCGCTATCGTTTTTTTCATATACAGTCCTTTCCCTGCCACAGATCGTGTTTTGCCATATATTTATCTATTTCGTTCAATACACACACTTTTTTCCGCGTCCATCCGGGCGCGATAAGCTCCGACAGCGGCGCGTCGCCCGTAAGTCTGCCTATTACGGTTTCAGGCGGCAGGAGCGTAAGCTGTCCCGCCGTTATTTCAACGTATTCATCGCGGCTCATAAGCGTTATATCGCCTTTTTCGTACATCAGAGCAGCCTTTGTCCCTTTCGTTATGTAAAGCGTATGTATCTTTACCATATCGGGCTTGAGCCGCGATACGAAGCGCGCCGTTTCGAGCATCTGCTCTTCATCCTCGCCGGGCAGTCCGTTTATTATATGTATACAGCGCATGACGCCCGCGTCTTTCAGGCTTTCGTAGCCCTTTAAGAATTCGTCCGTCGTCATGCATCTGTTTATCAGCTCCGCGGTTTTATCGGAGCTTGTCTGCAAGCCCAGCTCGACGAAGACGTCGGTCTTTTCCGCAAGGCGCTTTATGACCCCGAGGATCCCGGGAGAAAGCGCGTCCGCGCGCGTGGCTATGCTGACGCCGACGGCGCCGGGGTATTCCGCCGCCTCGTTATACTTTTTTTCAAGATACGACGGGTCGCCGTAGGTGTTCGTGTGCGCCTGAAAATAAGGTATGTATCCGACGTTCCGCCACTTGCCGGATATAAGCGACGCGGCGCGGTCGAGTTGTTCCGCGACCGGAAGAGACGGAGGCGCGGCAAAATCGCCGGAGCCTCTGCCGGAGCAGTATATACAGCCGCCTTTGCCTTTTGTTCCGTCGATGTTCGGGCAGGTACAGCCGATATCGAGCGGGAGCTTCGCGCATTTTCTGCCGTATTTTTTTCTTGTGAAATAATCAAACGTCTGATACCGTTTGTTGCTGTCCGAATACGGATAAGGGTTTATATTTTTCATATTTATATAATATCAGAATAAAACGCCTTTGTCAAGACTTGACAATATTAAATTTATGTGGTAAAATACTGTACGCACAGTAGCAAAAACCCGTCCGCGCCGCGGACGGTACGGTGTGTAAACTTTGAAATATACCTGTATAATATAATCGTTATAACAAGAAAGGACAACAAAATGAAAGCTTTGAAGATCATCGCGCTGCTTCTTGCCGCGGTCACGGCGTTATCCGTCGCTTTCGGCTGCGCGCCCGCCCCGGAGGAAACGGCAAAGACGACGGAAACGGAAGCCGAAACGGCTGAGGAGACGGAAGCCGTCACGACTGAGGCGGAAACCACCGAGGCTGAAACGGAGGCGGAGACGTACGATCCGTCGCTCGATATAAGCGCGCTCGAAAAGGACGAAAACGGCAATATCGTAAACGTAAAAGCGCCCGATCCGACGCTTCTCGTCGCGACTGACGGTCTGGGCAGAGAAGTGGTGACGAACGAAAAAACGGGCGGCGTGCGCGAGGATAAGACCGTCGGTATTTTCTATTCGCCGTGGCACGGCGAGTTCGCCGGCTCTGTGCAGGCGGTGAACAACCAGGAGATACTTGACGAATTTCCCGATATAGATATAAACAATTTCAACGACAAGCGCTGGAAAACCGCAAACTACCATTTCTGGAACGAGCCGATATACGGCTATTACAGCGGCGACGACGAGTGGGTGATACGCCGCCAGGCGGAGCTTCTCGCCGACGCTGGCGTCGACTGCGTCATCTGCGACAACACGAACGGCTCGTTTACCTGGCTCACGACCGCGAAAAAAATGATGAAGGTCTTCCACGAGGCGAGAGAGGACGGCGTAAAAGCGCCGACCGTCGTGTTCATGCTCCCGTTCGGTCCGACGGACGGCGCGCTTTCGCAGCTCAAGGAGCTTTACAAAAACATATACAAGCCGGAATATTATCCGGATTCCTGGCTTATCTGGGATGAAAAGCCGCTTATCCTCGCGTTCAAGACAGTATTGAAAACAAGCGACGAGACGCAGAAGGAAATAGCGAAGTTCTTCACGTTCCGTCAGCCTCAGCCAGATTATCTCGCAAAGCAGAGCGCGCCGAAGCAGTGGGGCTGGCTCGCCGTTTATCCTCAGCCCTCCTACGGCGTAAGGATAAACGATAAGGAGAGAGAGGAGATAACCGTCGGCGTGGCGCAGAACCACAACTGGAAAACGCACACGATAACGGCTATGAACGGCGAAAACGTCACCGACAGAACGTATACGTCAAAGGGCTACGACACGCGCGAAAACGCGGAGCTGTACGGCGCAAACTTTGCCGAGCAGTTCGAGTACGCGCTCACGGTCGACCCGAAATTCATATTCATAACCGGCTGGAACGAATGGGTGGCGATAAGACAGAAGAGCTGGCCGCCGGCATCCGGCAACACGAAGGCGATATCGAACGCTTTCGCCGACCAGTTCAGCGATCTGGCGAGCCGCGATATAGAGCCGACGAAGGGCAGACTCAAGGACCACTACTACTATCAGATGGTAAGCTACATAAGGCAGTACAAGGGAACGAACCCGATACCCGAGGCGTCGGCACCGAAGAAGATAGACATTTACGGCGGCTTCGGTCAGTGGGCTGACGTTCTGCCGGAATTCAATTCATACGCCGGCAACACGGGCAAGCGCTCGGCGTTAGGCTACTGCGACCCCAAAAACGGCTCGCGCATAAGGTATAAGGACGAATCCGGCAGAAACGATATTTACGACGCGAAGGTAAGCCGTGATAACGAAAACGTTTACTTTATGGTACGCTGCACGGACGATATAACGCCATACACCGACGACAACTGGATGAGGCTTTATATCGACGTGTCGGACAGCGACAAGAGCTGGGAAACGTTTGAATTCGTTCTTAATAAAACAAAGCCGGTAAGCGCCGGCAAAGCGGTCCTCGACGCGTTCACGGGCGACGGCTTCAACACGGTTAAAGCGGGCGAGGTCGAGTACAACGTGTCCGGCAACGTGCTTACGGTAAAGATACCGCGCTCCATGCTCGGCATCGGCGAGGGCGGCTTCACGCTCGATTTCAAATGGGCGGACAACTCGTTTGACGGTGATATAATGGACGTCTACACGCTGGGCGACGCCGCGCCGGGCGGACGCTTCAAATTCAGGTACACGGCAAAGTGATTTACACCAAAACAATTGAAACTCCGCTCGGAGTTCATCTGGCGCAAAGCGACGGGGAGCGGCTGACTCTGTTCACGCTCCCCGGAGATTATAAAACGGCGGTATCGGATATCGCCGTTTTTTCGCTTGTCGAAGAATATTTCAGGCAGTATTTTTCGGGCAGGGTGCCGGACGTCGTGGTGCCGGTCGATCTTTCTTCCGTAACGCCGTTCTGCCGCGAGGTGCTGACGGTGGTATCAAGGATCCCGTACGGCTCCGTAATGACGTACGGCGATATCGCCTCCGTCATCGGCTCGCGCAGAGGATCGAAGGTCGCCGCGCAGGCGGTAGGCGGCGCGGTGAAGCGCAATCCGGCGGCAATTATCATTCCCTGCCACAGAGTCGTCGCCTCAAACGGTCCCGGCGGATATTTCGGTAAAGAGGAGATAAAGAGGTTTCTGCTCGGATTCGAGGCGGGGAATATATCGGATAAGCATATATGATCAGCGGATCCGGCAGCGCGAGGCAATGTGTCGCTTCGCGACGAATCATACTTCTCACGCCCCGAAGGGGCATATCGCGTCGAAGACATATCGCGCCTGAAAGGCATATCGCGTCCGG
>CACZVC010000076.1 GCA_902784545.1 uncultured Ruminococcus sp.
AGGCAAAAGACAAACGCTTCTATCTTGAAGCAAGGAAAATCAAATGACGGATGATAAGCGTAAACGTCAGATTATTTCGTTTTACGAGCAGAAAAAGCGCGGCGAGATATATCCCGATACTGATTTAGATACGGAATCAGAAGCAAAACTTGAAATGTATCGGGAGTTTAAAGAAAACGGTATTGATATAAGCAGTTTTGCCGACATAGAATTGAGAAGTATCAAATCAGTCAAGGCTATGCGGATAATGCTGAAATACTATCCGTATATGACATCTCCATATACGAAAGAAACGATGCTCCGCCGTATAGACGCACGCAGTTTTCCGTGTGTAATTGAATACGCATATAACGAATACGTCAAGTGTTCTCCTAATGAAAAAACAGGATTGACGGGACTGCAGACAGTTATCGGAAAAAGCGAAGATACGGACTTTTTATTAAATTTGTTATTTAGTCCCGACGATTTTGCCGCCGGATATTATATCCGTGAAGCTTTGTCAAAAAAATCTCCCGATAAACTGAAATCGCTTATAAGACGTTTTGAAAACGGCTTGTTACTGCCCGAGGTGTTGATCGATTATTTCCGTTTGGATGAAAAAGACTCGCTCGAACGGACTTATAATATGACGGATGATGAAATAAAAGGAATATCAAATTCAGATTATTATTCGCTGTGTATAACTTTTAAAGAAAAATATGAAAAACAAATGACATATGATTTCATTCACCGGCGCTGCAATGAATTATTGAAAAAGATCAAACCGCCAAAGCTTTGACTTTGACGGTTTTCTTTATTTATCATATTTTTCAACGGCGAAAATAAACGGGCTTGTCGGTGAGTTTATCATTTTGTACTGTATTACCGAATAATAAATCTTGTCGTATGCAGACAAAAGCGAGTATAATTCCCTGCCCTCTTTTTCACCCTCGGCGTGTCCGGGATAGACGGATATTACGAGAACGCCGCCTTTTTCCATCAGTTCTATACCGTCGGTCACGGCTTTCAGCGTGCTTTCAGTCAACGTGGTGACCGATTTATCGCCGCCCGGGCGGTAGCCCAAATTGAACATACCGCACTTGAAATGATCTACGTATTTCGCTATATTTGCGTGACTGTCAAGTATCAGCTCCGCGTTGCCGTATCCTTTTTCGTCAAGCAGCTTTGCAGTGTTATCAAGCGCTTCTTTTTGAATGTCAAAAGCGTAAACTTTGCCAAGCGGTACAAGCGAGCAAAGATACGCGGTGTCATGACCGTTGCCGGCAGTAAAATCCACGAGCGTATCGTCAGCTTTGACTTTTCCGTCAAGAAACGATTTTGCGGCGTCAAGCAGCTGCATCATTCCTCTCCCTTATCGTTCGCACAGGCGACGTTGATATAACGGGAATAAACTCCGGGGAACGAATCGGGTATCTCGACCGCGCCCGCGTACGTTTCATAAAAATGCTTTGCGGAGCCCGCCGCCCAGCCGATTATTGCGTAGCCGTAGCCGTATTCGCGCATCGACAAAAGGCATTTTATCATAAGCGCGCGCCCGACACCCAGCGACACCCGTGGGACCGAAAAAGCCGCGAGCAGTCGCGTCGTATGCGGCGAAGCCTATCACCTTTTTATTCGTAACGGCGGCGAAGACAGAGACGGGGGTATTGTAAAACCCCGACTCGCATTCGCTTCTCCAGCCCTTTGAGAACTTTTCTTCAACAAAATCAAGCACCTTGAATTTGTCGGGGGACAGTACGCGGACGATGTGAATATCCTTTTTCTCAAGCTCGTCAATAAGCTCAGGGCAGTCCTTTATATCGTATAATTTAACAAGCAGATCAGCCATATCAGATCTCTAACTCTATTTCTTCGGGTAAGAATATTTCGGATTTTACCGAGCCGTCGTCGAGCTTGTAATGCGCGACCTCGATAGCGCCGTAAGGCGTGGGATACGTGCCTTTTGCAAAATTAAGCCCGCAGAGATGAGGTTCTATTTTTACCTTTTTGCATCCGGGCTCCGTTACCTGTACGCCTAAAACGTATCTTGAAAGCCACGGACACGGACCGGACGACCAGCCGTGACACAGACTGTGACGGAATTTGATATAGCAGTACGCGCCGTAATCGCCGTGTATATCTATCTTGCCATCCGGCACGACCTCGTCTATCGGTGCGGCGTTTTCAAGCCAGTTAAGATCGAAATCCTCCCAGAACGTGGTAGCGCCCATATCGAGCATACCGCCCCAGTATTCCTTCATATCCTTCAAGGCGCCCTCATAGTCGCCGGCAAGCGACTTAGCGGCGAGAGTGTAGTAACCGAAGAAAGTGGAATATCCGTGCGCTCCGTTCGGCTTCAAAAGCTCCTCGTTAATCTTTACGGGATCGGAAATACCGGCAAGCGATACGAGCGAAGCCGCCTGTTTAGAGCCGTTGCAGTCGGGATCCTTATATTTAAGTATCTTTTCCGCCGCTTTGGCGCAGACGTTAGCCGTTTCCTCATCCTCCATCTCGCCCATAAGGTACGAACCGGCGTCAAAAGCGAGCTTCAGCAAGCCCTGCAGTCCGGCGTGCTTTGCGACTTCGTCCGCGTTGTTCGGCCAGTCAAGGAAGCGGTGACCAGGCAGATTTTCCTGCCCGTCGTCGCCCACGCATTCCGCGAGCTTCAAAAGCAGCGCTTTCATATATTCGTGCTGTTCTTTGAGATAATCAAGATCGCCGGTATGCATATACCACTCGTAATGGATGAGCAGCCACCAGATCGAATAAGCGGTGATCCCGTTCATCCAGGTGCCTATCGGCGTTTCGTCGCGTACGTGGTCGAGAGATTTCGGAACGACGTCGTTGTAACCGAAAGTCGCCAGAATCGTCATTACCTCGGTATGCATATCGCCTATCCATACAAGTCTGTCGCGCTTTATACCGTCCCACAGATATTCCTGCATATTGAGGTGAGCGGTGTAAGCCGCCGTTTCCCATATTTTATTGACTCTCGTATCGCTGCACTCAAAAGAGCCGATATAATCGAGATCTCTGTAATGGAAAACGCCCTGAAGCGCTTTTATGGCGACAGCCGCGTTTTTGTCAAGCAGCTCAACGTATAAAAATCTGTAACCCGACTCGTTCGTTTCGTTTGCGGAAAAGAAACCGACGTTCATAACGCGGTCGCGCGTGGCGTGGTCGTTCGTCGTATTCTTTTCGCCTATCGGCGTAAGGGCTTCCATAACGCTTTCGCCGGTGCGTACGAGAATGTCGGCGCGGCCGTTTTTGCCCTCGACAGATACTATCATAATCCTTGCGGAACCGCTGAATTCAATACCGAAGTCGACGAGAACGGCGGCGTTTTCCCCGTCCTCGCCGTTTTTAAGCAAGCAGGATACCGGCTCGTTCAGGGAGATCTGATTCTCTTTTTCGATAAGAAGCGTTTCCGCTCTTTCAACTTTGCCTTTTGTCAATACAACTCTTTTCGGGGTCAGATATCTTCGCGTTCTCGGATCTGTAACGTCTGACTTTAACGCTTCGTATTTATCCGTTAGTTTTGCCATGGCTTTATTTCCTTTCTGTTTGTTATTTTTGATTTTATCATATTTTTCGGTGAAAGTTAATATAAAACATTTGAAAAATAGTATGATAAGATGTAAAATGTTATAAAAAGGAGGCGGAAAATGTACAGGATCGTTATTTTATCAAAGGACGCGTTGTTTTCCCGTATGCTCAAACTCGAGCTTGACGGAAAATTCGGCGCTGAAGCCGTTATCAGCGAGGAATCGAAAAATATAAACGCGGAGCTTTATATCGCGGACGCGGACGGAGGTTTTGCGCGTATACCGTATGATATTCCCGTTATTGCGTTCGGTACAAAGGAGCGCGAAAGCTATGAGATTCCGGATAACGCCGTGTTTTTCAAGCGTCCTTTTTTGATAAAGGAATTTCTTTCGTCGGCTGAAGAAATGCTTTCCTTTAAAAACGAGGACGGCGGAAAAGGGCTTACCGTTCACCGCGGCAAAGCGTACGTCGACAACAACAGAATAGCGCTTACCGATACTGAATATTCCGTTCTTTCCCTGCTTTACGATAATAAAGGAAAAACAGTTTCGCGCGACGATATAAAGCGCGTTATTTGCAAAAAAGAAAAAAACGCCGCCGCATCAAACTGCGCCGACGTTTATATCAGATTTTTAAGAAAAAAGCTTGAAGAACCGTATAGTATAAGAATAATAAGGACCGTGCGCGGAAAGGGTTATACCATCGATTAAGCGTATCTGAATACAAGCACGCACCAGCCGTTTTCCGTTTCCTCCGAAACGGGTACGAACGGCGTTTTTTTCATATTTTCAAGCACCTCGTCTTTTCTTTCGGACAGGATGCCCGAGGCGATGAAAATACTGCCCTTATGAGCGAATTTATATAAATCTCCGCTCATACGTATTATGATATCCGCGACGATGTTTGCGCAGATAAGATCGTACTGCTTTTTTTCGACGTTTGACAACAGATCGGAAACGTCGACCTTTATATTATCGCACTTGTTTATTACCGCGTTTTCCTTCGCTATCCTTACCGCCGTCGGGTCGATATCATAAGCGTTTACGGACGACGCGCCCAGAAGCGAGGCGGCGATCGATAAAATGCCGCTGCCGGTACCCACGTCAAGCACGGTACAACCGTCCGTTATGTATTTTTCGATTTCTGTCATCACGAGCCTTGTGGTCTCGTGCGTGCCGGCGCCGAAAGCCATACCGGGGTCCATAATGAGCGTCAGCTCGTTATCCTTCTTTTCGTATTTCTCCCATGCGGGAACGATGACGATGCGCTCGCCGACTTTGATCGGGTGATAATACTGCTTCCACGAATTCTCCCAGTCCTCGTCGGAAACGTCTATGATTTCAAGCTTGCAATCGAGTTTTTCCGCGGCTATTCTTTCCTTCAGAAAATATACAGATTCCTCCGGGTGTCTCTCCTCGGAAACAAACACGCTTACCGAAGCCACGCTTTTATCGGCCGCAAGAAGCTCGTCGTCGATGAGATCGGCGTATACGTTTTTGAAGGTCTCGTCGATATCGGAATAATCCTCTATCATCAGTCCGTTGTCTATCATGCTCATGACGGCGGTCATCTTTTCAAGATCAGCCGTTTTGCAGGTCGCTTTGATTTGCTTGTAATCCATTACTTTTTATCCTTGAATATTTTCTCGAAAAAGTGCTGTTTGCCCTTGAAATTGTTTTTGCCGCAGGAAAGAGCGAAATCGCGGAGCAGCTGTTTCTGCTTTTCGTTTAGATTTTTAGGCGTTTCCACGTTCACCGTGAATATAAGATCGCCCCTCTTGTTTGCATTCACGTATTTGATTCCCTTACCCGCGAGCTTGAAGCTCGTGCCGGACTGCGTGCCCTCCGGGATATTGTATTTTATATTGCCCTCGAGGCTCGGTATGTCTATTTCCGCGCCGAGCGCCGCTTCGACGAACGTTATCGGTATCTCGCAGTATATATTGTAATTGTCTCTTGTAAATATGCCGTGCGGCTTTACTGATACCTCGATGACAAGATCGCCGGTCGGTCCGCCGTTCGTGCTAACGTTGCCCTGACCTCTGACGGTCAGCTGCTGTCCTTCGTCTATACCGGCGGGTATATTGACTTCAAGCTTCTTGTTTATGCGGATAAAGCCTTTGCCTTTGCAGTTGGGACAGGGATTGGGTATTGTTTTGCCTCTGCCTCCGCAGTCGGGACACGCGGTCTGCTGCTGCATCATACCGAACATCGTTCTCTGCGTCGTAGTTATCGTACCTCTGCCGCCGCATTTTGCACACGTTACGGGCGAGGTCCCCTTCGCGGCTCCGCTGCCGTCGCAGTCGGGACATTTTTCTATACGCGGAAACGTCAGCTCTTTTTTGCATCCGAACGCGGCTTCCTCAAACGTCAGGTAAATGCGCTGATAAACGCTTTTGCCCGCGGTCTGTCTCTGCCCGCCGCTTCTGGTACCGCCGAAGCCGCCGCCGAAAAAGTCGCCGAAAATACTGCCGAGGTCAAAGTCAAAGCCGCTTCCGCTGTACTGATACGTTCCGCCGCCTCCGCCACCGCCGAAAGACTGATCGAAGCCCGCGTGACCGTACTGGTCGTATCTCGCGCGCTTGTCGGGGTCGGACAGTATTTCGTACGCCTCGTTCACTTCCTTGAATTTTTTCTCGGCTTCCTGATCGCCGGGGTTCATATCGGGGTGATATTTTTTAGCAAGATTTCTGTATGCGTGCTTTATCTCATCGTCGGACGCGCCCTTGCTTATTCCGAGCACCTCGTAATAGTCTCTTTTATCCGCCATTTGGTTGTATCTCCGTAATATCGTTTGCCGGGCAGCCGTTTTTACGCCTGCCCGGTACGAATTTGATGATTATTTATTATTCACCGGTCTTGTCGGTGAATTCAGCGTCGAACGATCCGTCGGAATTCTGTCCGTCAGCGCCGCCCGATGCGCCCGCGCCCGGGTTAGGTCCCGCGTTGTTCTGACCGCCGGCCTGCTGATACGCCTTCTCCGCTACCTTGCCGAATACCTTCTGCAGAGAATCTATACCGTTCTTCATTCCGTCGTTATCGTTGTCGTTGACAGCTTTCTTAAGCTTTTCGATCTCAGATTTGACCTCGGCCTTTTCGGATTCGGAAACCTTGTCGCCTAAATCCTCAAGCGATTTCTCGCACTGTGAAACGAGGCTGTCGGCGTGGTTCTTGAGATCGACCGCTTCCTTGAATTTCTTGTCTTCCTCCGCGTATTTCTCGGCGTCGCGGACAGCCTTGTCAATATCCTCCTTGCTCATGTTGCTGCTGGAGGTTATGGTTATATGCTGTTCCTTGCCGGTTCCGAGATCCTTTGCGGAAACGTTTACTATACCGTTCGCGTCTATATCGAAGGTGACTTCGATCTGCGGCACGCCTCTCGGCGCCGCGGGGATGCCGTCGAGGTTGAAGTTACCGAGCGTGGTATTGTCCGCGGCTCTCTGTCTTTCACCCTGTAAAACGTGTATCTGAACGGACGACTGATAGTCGGACGCCGTTGAGAATACCTGGCTCTTCTTGACCGGTATCGTGGTGTTTCTGTCGATTATTTTCGTGCATACGCCGCCGAGCGTCTCGATACCGAGGGACAGAGGCGTTACGTCGAGCAGGAGCAGGTCTTTTACGTCGCCGCCGAGAACGCCGCCCTGGATAGCCGCGCCTATTGCAACGCATTCATCCGGGTTGATGTTCTTTGACGGTTCCTTGCCGGTTATGCCCTTTACCGCTTCCTGAACGGCGGGGATCCTGGTCGAGCCGCCTACGAGGAGGACCTTGCTTATCTGCGCCGGGGTAAGTCCCGCGTCGGACAGAGCCTGTTTGATCGGTCCCATCGTAGCTTCAACGAGGTCTTTTGTCAGGTCGTTGAATTTTGCTCTCGTGAGCGTCGCTTCAAAGTGCTTCGGACCGGTTGCGTCAGCCGTGATGAACGGCAGGCTTATATTGGACTGCATCATGCCGGAAAGCTCGATCTTTGCTTTTTCAGCCGCTTCCTTGAGTCTCTGCATAGCCATTTTATCGGATCTGAGGTCTATGCCGTTATCAGCCTTGAACGTATCTACCATCCAGTTGATTATCCTGTTATCGAAGTCGTCGCCGCCAAGACGGTTGTTGCCGGCGGTTGAAAGGACTTCAACGACGCCGTCGCTTATTTCAAGTATTGATACGTCGAACGTACCGCCGCCCAGGTCGTATATGATTATCTTCTGTTCGGTATTGTCCTTGTCAACGCCGTATGCGAGCGCCGCCGCCGTCGGTTCGTTGATTATTCTCAGAACTTCAAGACCCGCTATCTTACCGGCATCCTTTGTCGCCTGTCTCTGAGCGTCCGTGAAGTACGCCGGGACCGTGATGACAGCCTGAGACACCGTCGTTCCGAGGTACGCCTCGGCGTCGTCCTTCAGCTTCTTTAAGATCATTGCGGAGATTTCCTGCGGCGTGTAGGATTTGCCGTCGATCGTTACCTTATGAGCGGTACCCATTTCACGCTTTATCGACATTACCGTTCTGTCGGGGTTTGTTATCGCCTGGTTTTTCGCAGACGCGCCGACTATTCTTTCGCCAGTTTTCTTGAACGCCACGACGGACGGAGTGGTCCTCATTCCTTCGGGGTTCGGTATTACGGTGGGTTCGCCGCCTTCATATACCGCGACGCAAGAGTTTGTCGTACCTAAATCTATACCTATGATTTTTGCCATTGTTTTGTTCCTCCGATTCTATCAGTTTGCTACCTTTACGGTCGCATATCTTATTATTTTATCACCTTTTTTATATCCCTTCTGGAATACCTCGGCTATGGTGTTTTCGCCGAGATTTTCATCCTCTATGTGCATTACCGCGCTGTGTATGTCGGCGTTGAATTCATCGCCGACCTCACCGAACTGTTCCACGCCCATTTTGGATAAAACGTCTTTGAAATTTGAGATTATGAGAAGCAGTCCGTTTTTGCTCTGTTCGTCCGACGCGTAATCCGCCGCACGCTCGATGTTGTCGAACACCGGCAGAAGCGCTTCGACGGCGTCGCAGTAGGCGTTTGAATATTTCGCCTCGCTCTCCTTTGCCGTGCGCTTTTTGTAATTGTCGAACTCGGCGAGCATGCGAAGATACTTGTCGTTTGCCTCGGCGAGAGTTTCCTTCGCCTTGTCCTGCTCCTTTTCGGCTTTCTGAAGCTTTGCTTCAAGCTCCTTCAACTGCTTGTGAAGCTTTTTCTTTTCCTTTCCGGTCGGTTCCTCTTCCTTGTCGTCAGGCTCGGTTACGGGATCCGATTCTTCCGGCTTTTCTTTTTCTTCGTCTTTTAATTCGTCTTTTTCGTTATCCATCTCCGTCTCCTTCTTTCTTTTTCTCATTACCGTCAGTCAACGCGTTTGACGAAAGCAGACGGTTTATCATATCTGCAATGTAGTCTACTATTTTGACTACCTTAGGATATTCCATCCTGTTCGGTCCCACAACTCCGATCGCGCCTATAACGCTGTTGTTGCGTTTAAGCGGTTTTACGATTATGGACGATCCGCTTACTACCGGCGTATCCTCCTCGCCGCCTATATAGACCGAAACCGAATCCTTGTCGGAGCCCTGTACGAGCTCGACAAGATCTTCCTTTTTTTCAAAGAGCGACAGCAGCTCGCGCAGCTTTGACGTATCCGAATACTCCGGATATTCGAGCATGTTTTCAACGCCGTCGAAATGTACGTCGTCGACGCCGACGTCGCCTATGATCTCGTAAACGCATTTGATGACGTAAGGTATGAGCGCTTCGTTTTCGCCCATTTCCGACTGCATTTTCATTATCATCGGAAGGGTTATGGTTTCGCTCGTTCTGCCGGAGATATTGTTGTTCAAAACTCCGCAGAGAGTATTCAGCACGTCTTCGTTTACGTCGAACGGTACGTTTATAAACTTTGATTTGACCTGATTATCGTCCATTATGAACGATAAAACGAAATTGTTTTTATCTATAAGCGATGTTCTGTAATATCTGACGACCTGGTAAGTCTGCCTCGGCTTTACCGCTACGCCCGTGTAGTTCGTTACCGCCGCAGTAAGCTTGCTCGCGGTCTGCAGTATCCTGTCAAGCTCCGTCATTTTGATCTGCTGAAGCTTGTTTATGATACTGAGATCGTTTGCGGTAAGCGCGTAATCGTTCATCAGGCTGTCGACGTAGAATCTGTATCCGAGTGTCGTCGGTACTCTTCCGGCGGAAGTGTGCGGGTGCTCAAGATATCCGAGCTCCTCGAGCTCCGCCATCTCGTTCCTGATCGTGGCGGACGAAAAGCCGATATCGGTCGACGCGGTCAGGTACTTGGACCCGACAGGCTCGCCCATTTCGATATGCGCGTCTATCACAGCTTTCAATATTTGCTTTTTTCGCGGTGATAATTCATCTCCGAACGCCATGTTATCTCCTTTCGGATTAGCACTCATAACGTATTAGTGCTAACCTTTGAGTATAAAGTACCACTCTTTGCGCTAAAATTCAAGGAATTTATTTGTAAATTTTATGAATTATATGTAAATTCGACTGTACGAGTGCCAAAATTCGCTTATAAATACATAATTGCAAGCACAAGTGCGACGATCCAGATGACGGAAAATACCGGTAAAGGTACCATGAATTTCGCTTTCTTCGTTTTATGCCTTATTGTAAGCATCGTTAAAAGCATCAACGGCGCGCCGCCGATAGCTCCGAGAAGCAGTAGAGTGCTTTCCTTTACTCTCCACTTGTTTTTTTTCGCCGCGTGTTTATCGTGTACCGTTACGATAACGCTTATAACGGAAATTATAAAAAAATAAATAAGAATAACGTATTTTATCATATAATCCTCTCTTTCTTGTTGACAAAGTCAACGTGTAATGGTATAATATATAAAAATTTCAAAAGGCGGTGTTATAAATGAAACACAAGTTTATTGATATGCATTGCGATACTATATCGGAGCTGTATTACAGAAAACGCGAAAACAAACCGTATTCTTTATACGAAAACGAGCTTGATATAGATATAAAGCGTCTGCAAAGCGGCGGAGCATACATTCAGTGCTTTGCGATGTTCACGTATCTGCCGAAGGTCGAATCGGCTTTTAAGTACGCCGACACACTCACGGATCTTTATTACGAGGAGCTTGAAAAGAACAAGGAGTATATCGCGCCGGTGCTCTGCGCCGCGGATATAGATAAAAACGAGGCGGCGGGCAAAATTTCCGCGCTTCTGACGCTCGAGGAGGGCGAATGCTGCGAGGGCTCTGCGGAAAAGCTGAAGCATTTTTACGACCGCGGCGCGAGAATGATGAATATAACCTGGAATTTCAAAAACAGCCTCGGTCATCCGAATCACGTTGACGTTAACAACGGCAGCGTATCTCCCGATATGGAAAACGGACTTACTGAAAAAGGTAAAGAGATAGTCGCGTATATGGTCGATCTCGGCATGATAGTCGACGTATCGCACGCGTCCGATAAAACGTTTTACGACGTTGCCGATATCGTTA
The DNA here is from genome assembly GCA_902784545.1 of uncultured Ruminococcus sp. Classification (GTDB taxonomy): domain Bacteria; phylum Bacillota; class Clostridia; order Oscillospirales; family CAG-272; genus UBA1248. The sequence continues at coordinate 11,009 of CACZVC010000076.1, forward strand.
AGGGTCCGTTTATCGCGTCGCATTCAAACTGCCGCGAGCTTTGCGGACATACGAGAAATCTGACCGACGATATGATAAGGATCGTTGCTGAACACGGCGGCGTTTCCGGCCTTAACTACTGCCCCGCGTTCATAAAGACGGGTGCGGACTACATAACGGCGGATGATTTTGCCGATCACGTTCTGCATTTCATAAAAGTCGGCGGCGAGGACGTCGTAGGACTCGGCTCCGATTTCGACGGTATAAACTCAAAGAAATTACAGGTGCGCGATCCTTCGTATCTGCCGATGCTGTGGGATACGCTTGTAAAAAGAGGTCTGACAGAGGAACAGGCGGATAAGGTGTTTTATAAAAACGTCAAGCGCGTATTTACGGATATAATAAAATGATGAGATACGGGTTTTTGTGTATTGCCTTAACGGCGTTGTTTATACTTACGGCGTGTACGCCCGCTGCCGATACGATATCCGATACGGCGGCGGAAACGGTTACGGACGCCGTAACTGTTACGGACTCCGAAACGGAGGAAATAAAGCCCGAGCCTCTCGACCTTGCCGAAAAAATCGATTTTGATTTGAAACCCGTATACCGGGAAAAGGAAACGACGTCGGACGGGAGCGTAAAGATATCGGGCATCAGAGCGGAAGTGTCGTACACGAGCACGTTTTACGGCGCGAGGTCGGCGATCCGCCGCCCTTACACGTC
>CACZVC010000077.1 GCA_902784545.1 uncultured Ruminococcus sp.
CTCTGTTTCAAACGTTCCGTCCTCGTTTTCATATCTGACGTTGAAGCGCAGACCGGCGTTGACTATCGCCTGCTTGCGTATAATATCGGACAAAACGTCGCGCGGTATGTTAATATCGGTGAACACCTTCAGATCGGGCTTCCATTTTATCACGGTGCCGGTGCGCTTTTCCTTTTTTGAAAGCTCTGTCTTCGTCAGCTCCGTTACAGCGCTGCCCTCTTTGAAATCTATTGAATACGCAAAGCCCTCGCGGTAGGAGCGCACGTTCATATATTCGCTCGTGTACTGCGTGGCGCAGGCGCCCAGACCGTTCGTGCCTATCGCGTACTGGCTGTTGTTGTTGTATTTGCCTCCGGCGTACAGCTCGCAGAAAATAAGCTCCCAGTTGTATCTCTGCTCCTTGTTGTTGAAATCGAGCGGTATGCCTCGGCCGAAATCCTCCACCTCGACGGAATCGTCCCTGAAAACGGTTATGTTGATAACGTTTCCGTAGCCCTCCTTCGCCTCGTCGATGGAGTTGGACACGATCTCGAACACCGTCTGTATAACGGCGTCGATACCGTCCGAGCCGAGCATGACGCCCGGTTTGAGCCTTATCCTGTCGGCGCCCTTTAATTGTGTAATATCCTCGTTTGAAATCGTTTTCTTCGACATTTGACCTCATCCTTTAAAGAAATATTATTCCGAATATATTATAATTCAATTATATTAAGAAATAAAGGGATATAAATAAAATTTTACAACTTTATTTTTCCCGAAAGTCATTGACATCCGCCGCATAAAATGATATAATTGTAAAAAATCAACGGAGGTACCATAATGAACAGATTGAAGATCGTGATAGCCGCTTTGCTTGCGGCCGTCACATGTTTATCCGTCTTCGCCGGATGTCAGAACAAGCCGGAGGAAACGAAGCCCGCTTCGACGGCGAAAGAAACGGAGACGGATACGGTAGAGGTCACGGAGACCGAGCCCGCGGAAACGTATTACATACCGACGGCAAAATTCGGCGGCGACGTTTTCAGAGTGCTTTGCCCCGGCGTAAGCGACAACGAGTGGGAATGCAAGGACTTCTTCGCCGAGGAAGACAGCGACGACCCCGTGGCTTCCGCGGTATATCAGAGAATGACCCTGCTTGAAGATAAATTCGGGATAAAATTCGAGCTTGTCGACAACGCGTCGCGCAGCTCGATAGGCAGCCTCGTCAAAAAGGACATAACGTCCGGCGATAAGGAATACGACCTTGTAATGCAGGTCATATCGAACGCCTATACGCTTGCGCAGAGCGGATATCTTATGAATCTCGACAGCATCCCGTATCTCGACCTCAAGAGCGACGTATGGGATCAGTCTTACCTTGAACAGTCCTCCATCGGCGGTATAAACTATTTCGCCACCGGCGAGATAACTACGATGGACAACGACGCGACCTGGGTAATGATGTTCAACAAGAAGCTGGCGAGCAACCTCGACCTCGATATATACAGCCTCGTCAAAAACAACGAATGGACCTTCGACAAGCTGCTTGAACTGTCAAAGGACTTTTACGAGGACGTGAACAGCAACGCCGAGGTCGACGAAAAGGATAAATTCGGCATAGCGACGACGATCGACTTTATCCAGGGACTTTTCTACGCGGCGGACGCGAGGATCATCAAAAAAGACAACGCGGATACGCCGTATCTCGATGTCAACACGGAGCGCAACCTGTCAATAATCGACAAGATGATCGATATTTATTACGCCAAGAACAGAGTTACGTTCGACTGCCACGACTTTACGCACGTCAACCCCGCCGCTCACCTTATTGCTCAGCAGATGTTCGAGGAGGACAGGGCGCTGTTCTATTCAGAGGTCATGCAGTGCGCGATAAGACTGCGCGAGATGGAAACGGACTACGGTATAATCCCGCTTCCGAAATTTGATACCAATCAGAAGAATTACACGACTCATACCGTCGCCGGTGTCACGCTTTGCGCGATGGTTACGAGCAATATGAAGGGCGATACGAACAAGCTTGAAAGAGCCGGCATGGTCATGCAGGCGCTCGCGGTAGAGGGCAAGAACATCCTTACGCCGGCGTACTACGAAAAATCGCTTAAAACGAAAGGCGCGCGCGACGCGGAATCCTACGATATGCTTCCGATAATCTTCGCCAACCGCACCTGCGACATAGGCTATATGGCTGAGGACGCTTCAGTCTCTTCGCTGTTTTCCGCGATGAGGAACATGGTCAAAAAAGGCAACAACGAGCTTGCGTCAATAACAAAAAAGAACCAGACGAAGATAAACAAGGCTTTGACCAAAATGATAACCGCATTCGACAAATACAAATAAAATCATTATTCCGTTACCCCCGGAGCCTTCGGGGGTAACGGGTTTTCTTTATATGAAAGGATAAATATATGAACAAGAAAGAACTTGTAAAAACGTTTGAAAAGCCCGGTGTCGAATTCCGCGGAAAGCCGTTCTGGAGCTGGAACGGCGAGCTTGAGGAAAAGGAATTGCAGCGTCAGGTCGACGTTATGAAGGAAATGGGACTCGGCGGCTATTTTATGCACAGCCGCGCCGGACTCATAACCGAATATTTGGGCGACGAATGGTTCGACCTTATCAACAAGACCGCCGATCACGGCGAAAAGGTCGGGCTTCAGTCGTGGCTTTACGACGAGGACCGCTGGCCCTCCGGAAGCGCGGGCGGCAAGGTCACGGTCGATCCGCAGTACAGGATGAAATCGCTTTACGTTTTTGAATCCGCGCCCGAAAAATACGAGCATAAGGACGACGAGCTCTGCGTTTTCTCCGCGGAGCTTGACGGTTTGAAGCTCGGCGGATACGAGCTGATAAAGCCGGAGGACGTAAAGAACGTAAAGGGCGGAAAAATACTGCAGTTCCGCATAATCCCCGATCAGCCGAACAGCAACTACAACGGCACGACCTACATAGATACGATGAGCACGAAAGCCGTCGACAAGTTTATAGAAATGACTCACGAGGAATATAAAAAGCACTGCGGCGACCGTCTCGGCAGAAGCATAAAGGGCATTTTCACGGACGAGCCGCACAGAGGCCACGCGATGGACAACAGATCCGAGCGCGACGGCGTTATTTCCTGCGCGACGGCTTACACCGACGATCTGTTCGACGAGTTCAAGGCGCGTTACGGCTACGACCTGTTCCCCGTTCTGCCGGAGTTGTTTTATCAGAAGGACGGAGAGGCGGTAAGCCCCGTAAAGCTCAATTATTTCGATCTCGCCTGCAACCTTTTCGTCGAGCGTTTTATGAAGAGGATAAACGACTGGTGCGAGAAAAACGGCATTATTTTCACCGGCCACGTTTTACACGAAGACAGCCTGACGAATCAGACGGTACCTAACGGCTCTCTCATGCGCTCGTACGAGCATATGGGCTATCCCGGAATAGATCTTCTGTCCGAGGGCAACCGCTGCTACTGGGTCGTAAAACAGCTTGCCTCCGCCGCGCGTCAGCTCGGCAAAAAGTGGCTTTTATCCGAGCTTTACGGCTGTACGGGCTGGCAGTTCAACCTGCGCTCGCACAAGACGGTCGGCGACTGGCAGGCGCTTTTGGGAATAAACCTGCGCTGTCAGCATCTGTCGTGGTATACGATGGAGGGCGAATCGAAGCGCGACTATCCGGCGAGCATACTCCATCAGTCGCCGTGGTATAAGGATTATTCGTTCGTCGAAACGTATTTCGCGCGCTTCGGTCTGATGATGCAGCAGGGCAAGCCTCTCTGCGACGTGCTTGTCATAAACCCGATAGAAAGCATCTGGTGCAGAACGTATCTCGGCTGGGCGAGCTGGATATCCCCCGTTTCTCCGCTCGCGCACGAGACGGAGGGCGCGTATCAGAAGCTCTTCAATATCCTTATACACAATCACATAGATTTCGACTACGGCGAGGAGCAGATGATGATACCGCGCACGACGGTGGAAAAGACCGGTAACGGCGCGATACTGCACGTAGGTGAGGCTTCGTACAAGACGGTCATCGTATCGGGCATGATAACGATAAGACCGACGACGCTTAAAATACTGAAAGAATTCAGGGACGCGGGCGGCAAGGTCGTTTTCGTCGGCGATATACCGGAATACGTTGACGCGGTTTTGTCCGACGAGCCCGAAAAACTCGCGGCTGAGTGCATCAAAGTGCCGTTTGAGGAAAACGCCGTCGTTGACAACGTAAAAATGATATGCAAGCCGGACGGCTCGCATGAGATCCATTCGATATTCGTTGCAGACGGGGACGGCGAGGAATTCAAAGACGTCCTGGTCCAGGCGCGTTACGATGAGGACGCGGACATCTATATCGCCGCGGTTCTGAATACCAACCGCGAAAAAGCGACGGGTACGCTCCGGCTTACGATGGATATACAAGACGGATATCAGAATATGAAAGACTGCTACGAGCCGCAGCTCTGGTCGCTTGAGACGGGAAAGCGTTACGCCATACCGTACGAAAAAACGTACCGCGGCGTGTCGTTCGAGCTTGAGCTTGAAGCGGCGGGATCTGCTATGATCGTATTAAGCCGTGACGGCGAGCCGCTTGACCTGCCGGAAAAATATGAAGCTGTTAAAGAATACAGTATAGACGGCGAATTTGAATACAAGTGCGACGAGCCGCAGGTATGCGTGCTTGATTTTGCAAGATTCAAAGCCGACGGCGGTGAGTATTCCGACGAGGCGGAGGCGCTGAAAATCGATCAGAAGGTAAGAGATCACTTCGGTATCGAGCACAGAGGCGGCGGCATGCTTCAGCCGTGGTACGCAAAGCTGCACGACAAGAAGGTTTACGGCGACATCGAGCTTGAATACACGTTCAACATCGAGAAAATGCCTGAGGGCGACGTGTTCTTGTGCGGCGAACGCCCCGAATACAACGCCTATTCGATAAACGGCGTCGCGCTTTCCTGCCCCGATAAAAACGATTTTTACATAGACAACTGTTTAAAGAAAATGCCCGTGCCTAAGGCGGCGCTTGAAACAGGCGAAAACAAAGTGAATATAAAGGTCGCGTTCATGAGAACGACGAACATAGAGGCGCTTTACCTTATCGGTAATTTCGGCGTGAAGCTTGACGGACACAAGAGAACGCTCACTTCTCTGCCCGATAAGATCGGATTTTCCGATATGTACGACTACTCGATGCCGTTTTACACCGGCTGTGTGACATACACCGTACCGAACGGAAAGTTCGAGCAGCCGAATGACGGCGAGAGGGTCATCCTCAAAGCAGACAAATACGAGGGCGGCGTCGTCCGCGTTTGCGGCAAGGTCCTCGCGTGGGAGCCTTACGAGGCGGATATAACGGATGAAGTCAGGTCCGGAGCCGACATCGAGGTAACGCTCGTCGGCACGCGCAGGAACACGTTCGGACCGCTCCATCTCGTCCCGCTGTTCCACGGCGCTTACGGTCCCGGCCACTTCGTCACCGGCGGCGACAGCTGGACGGACGATTATAATCTGATTCCGGAGCATTTAGGCGCTCTTACCGTAAAAACGGTAAAATGAGTTTATATTCCCTGCCGGCGCGGTATTTTTCCGCGCCGGCAAGATTTTTTTCGGTTTTTTATTTGCGTTTTTCTTTATTTTTGCGACAGTATAAGTGAAAGGCAAAGGAGGTGAGCATATTGCAGGACAGCGAAATAGTGGCGTTATACTTCAAACGCGACGAGGCGGCGTTAGTACAGACGGCGAATAAATACGGCGATATGTGCAAAGCCGTTTCGATGAGGATTTTAAACGACAGCCGCGACGCCGAGGAATGTGTTTCCGACACGTATCTTGCCGCGTGGAACAGCATACCGCCGCAAAAGCCCCGTTCACTCGGCGCATTTCTCTGCCGGGTTGCCCGTAATATTTCCGTTTCCAGACTGCGCGCGGATACCGCCGAAAAACGCGGCGGAGGCGAGGCGGCGCTGCTGCTCGACGAGCTTGACGAGGCGCTTACGGAAAAAAGCGCGGAGGACGTCTATATAGAAAGCGACGTCGTCGCGGCGATAAACGGCTTTTTGAAAAAGCTGCCGAAAAAACAGCGCGATATATTCGTTCTGCGCTATTATCACGCGTATCCGGTGCGCAAAATCTCCGATATGACGGGAATTGAGGAAAACAACGTCAGAGCAATTTTATCAAACGTACGCAAAAAACTGAAAGAAAATCTGATAAAGGGAGGGCTTGTATGAAAAGCAGAGACCTGTTGTCCGCCATCGGCAAAATTGACGATAAATACGTAAAATCAGCCGAGAAATGCCGCAATACGGAGGATAAAAAAAGAGTATTCAGTATTATAAGAACCGTCGCCGCGGCTGTCTTCGCCGTCGCCGTTATCGGTGCGGTCTGGGTTATATCATATATAAACGTAATATCAAAGACCGATCCGGCGGGAACGCAAAGCGATATTACAGACCCCATAACAGATACCGCGCCCGATCTGCTCTCCGCCGCTAAAAAATGCCTTATGCTGAGCGATAACAAAAAGGTATATTACGCAAAAGACGGAAAATCCTATTATAAAGACGATTTAAGAAATATATATTTCTGTATCAACGTAGGCGATAATTACGTTTTAGAGGTAAAGACGTACGGCGTGCCTTATCCCGCCGGTCCCGACGGGCAGGATATAGGCGCTTACCACTTTTATTATCCGGCGGGTTACGGGCTTATTTTCGTTAACGCCGCCGACGGCGCGGAGCATGACCTCTATAACGCTTATTATGATGAAAAGCTGATAAACGACGAGGAGCTGTCCCAAGTATATCACACATATAATGAATTTATAAACATTTTCTATAGTTATAAAGAAACGGATGAAGCATCCGAAACAACTGGAATACCTCCTGAAGAAGACTTCGTTCTGTATTTTAACGAAACGGATAATATAACAAATAAAGATAAAGCCGCGGAGCTGAAAAAACTGTTTGATAATTATCTGAGTGACAAATCAAATACCGGAGGCGTCATAGAGTTTTGCGTAAAGCTGTCGGACGGCAAATACGCGGCAATGCTGAATAACGTTTTCTATGTCATTCCGATAAGCAAGTTTCAGCACATCGACGTCGCCGGAGGTTATCCGATAATCGTCGTAGAAAATGCAGGAGAAAGTGCACTAGATAAAAAAATAATAGTCCTGTCAGGCGACGATATTTTCTACGGTGCGGAGACTGCTTATAACAGAGGTCTCATAAGCGACGACGACGCGCTGAACATCTTCAAAGCGTGCAAAAACAAGTACAGAGAAAAGTATAACAATGAGACGGTCTCTTTGCTTTACAGATGTATCACGGATTATCTGAACGGAAAAGACGAGGCGGACAACAAAAGCGGCAATTTCTCAAAAACGCTTTACAACAGTTACGTTAATATAGATTTCTGTTATAGATTATCCGATAAAAAATACGCCGTGCTATACAGCGTATACGACGAGCCGTCAGCCGATTATGAAAGTATGGATGTCGATATAAAAGGTTATAAATTCATATACAAAAACGGCAACACGCTTTGGGTGTATGACGACGGAAAAATATACGACGCGTCACACGCAAATCTTACGGATGACGAGGCCGCGCGGCTGTACGAGGTGTATAACAGATATATAAATCAATAACAGTAAGGCTTTACCGCTCCGGCGTAAATATAACGCCGGAGTATTATTTTGTAAAACGATTTTACAAATTTGTGTTGACAACGTACGCAATTTGGTGTATAATAGTATCAAATATGTAAGGAGGTAACATCATGCCTACAACAAATATAAACGTACGTGTCGACAAGGAGCTTAAGGAATCGGCGGAGGCTTTATTTGACGATCTCGGACTTAATATGTCTTCTGCGATCACAATGTTTCTTAAAAGCGCCGTAAATCACGACGGTATTCCTTTTGAGATCAAAAGAAACGTACCGAACGCAAAAACAAGAGCGGCGTTAGCTGAATATGAGGAAATGAAGAACGATCCCGAAAAATATAAGCGCTATTCTTCTTTCGATGAGCTTTTGTCAGAGGTCATGACAAAAGCTTAATATCGTTTCATCAAATCAGTTTAAAAAGGATTTAAAGCTTGCAATAAAGCGCGGCCTGAAAATTGAGAAATTAAGCAGCGTTGTAAATACTCTTGCAAGTCAGAAAAAGCTTGACGAAAAGTATCACGACCACAATCTGACCGGCGAATATCAAGGTTTCCGTGAATGTCACATAGAGCCCGACTGGCTGCTTATTTACCGTGTAAACGATGCGGAGCTTGAATTATTCCTTTTCCGCACGGGCAGTCACTCCGACCTTTTTTAATCAAATACTGTTTCAGTTTCAAATTAACAGCCGCAAAAAGGCTGTTTTTTGTAAAACTTTAAATTTTAATGATACGTTTCACCCTCTTTTTTCGTCTTTATAAGTGAAAGCATTAAGGAGCACGGTTTATGAACGACAAGGAGATAATCGACCTGTTCAACTCACGCGACCAGCGCGCGGTCGCGGAGCTGCAAAGCAAGTACGGCGACTACATAAAAACCGTCAGTTACCGCATTTTAGGCGACGTACAGGACGCCGACGAATGCGTAAACGACGCGTATTTAGCCGTATGGAACAGCATACCGCCGGACTCGCCCGACGATCTCGGCGCATACGTTTTCCGCATTTGCCGTAATCTGTCGGTCGACAGACTGAGACGGAACACGGCTAAAAAGCGGAGAGCGGATATTATATCAATAGACGACGAGCTTGACGAATGCGTAGGCGAGAGCGCCGAGGACGAATACATCATACGGGAGCTGAAAACCGTGATAAACTCGTTTCTGAAAACGCTTAAAAAGCGCGAGCGCGATATATTTCTTCTCCGCTACTACTTTTCATACAGCGCAAAGGAGATAGCGGAGTGCTTCGGTACGGATGATGATTACGTGCGCGTACTGCTTTCACGGACACGAAAAAAACTGAAAGAGTTTTTGCAAAAGGAGGGACATATATGAAAAATACCGATCTTTACCGCGGCATAGGCGAAGCGGACGATAAATATATCAAAAGCGCCGGAAAAGCGTTTGAAAAAGGAGAAAACAGAGAAAAAAAGAAAGAAGCGGGCAGGATAATAAGAAACGTACTTTCCGTCGCCGCGGCGGTGGTAATAATCGGCGGTTTGTGGGTAGTTTCATTCATCGGCGCGCAGAACAGACAGGAGCCGAACACGTCCGCAAATACCGGCGACAGCACATTTGACGGCAGCGAAACGTCTTCACCCGATAATTCATATGATGAACCGAGTACTGAAGCGGAGACGACGTTTATATTATCGCCGTCCGATACGGAACCTGTCAACGTCGACCCGGAAAGCGAATGTGGGAAAATGATACAGTCGTTTGACGAATATCTTAAAGCAAAAGAGCGCGGCAAATACGGCGATTATTACGTATCATACTGCGTAAAGGTAAACGGCGCGTATATCGGATTTATAGACAACGGTGTTACCGATTATACGGAGGCTTTGGAAAATGAAGTTATTGACGGTCTTCCGTTCTGTTACGGCAACGGTCAGAAACTGACCGTTATAAACGGCGGCGAATACCGTTACGGTCTTGCGGAGGCGTTTAACGACGGGTTATTGAACAGCGACAAACTGGATCAGTTTTTTGTCAGATATTCTTCCGATCATAAATTATATAAATGGTTTGAATCGGAATATTTAAGGCAAAGCTGCGACGAGGCGCTGAACGGCGAGACCTTATACGACGTCAATTTATCCGAAAAACGTGCAGTCACTTTATACAATTATATCGATATTCCGTTCTGTTATAAAATTTCCGATACGAAATACGCGGTACTGTATCAGATACTGCACGATCCGGTCGAGGAGAACGAGGACGAATATTACGATATCACGGCAGGCGATCACGTTTTCAGCGTCAAGGTAGGAGAAAGGCTCAATATAATTGACGGAGGAGAAATATACGGTCTTGACAAAGCGGGACTTTCCGAAAAAGAATTATCCGACCTGTTCGGATATTATTCAAAACATCTGATTCAAAGCAAAAACCCGGAAACCGAGATATATAAATACGGTATAGAAAAATACCTTGAAAGCGGCAAAACCACATACTATGATGATTATGCGGTCATATACGCGTATAAAACAGGCAAAGGCACGTACATAGCCAAAATAATGTTATCCAACAAAGGTTATATGCCATACGTCAGTACGGAAGAGATCGCCGGGATCACTATAACGTATACGAGCAGTTTGCCGTTCACCGTTATAAAAGGCGACGAGCTTAAAAGAAATGAATGAGGATTATCAATCAGTTTACAAAATAAAAGAATTGTTTGACTCGTTTATCAAATACGGAACATTACCGGAAAACAACGTCTTATACGCTTATAAAACGGCTGACGGCGTTTATATCGGTATAATGGAGTACGGAGACGCAGTGGTATGGAAGGAAACCGTCGCAGGATATACTTTCGAGCATTCCAACGGCAACAAATTCCTTATCATAAAAGATTATACTCTGATAGAAGGAATAGACGCAGCTTACGAACAAGGCGTTATATCCGCCGAGACGGTAAAGAAATTCCATGACGGATATGTCGGTATACGGAATTAAATTATTTTTAATGATTTGTTAAAAAACTCCACATCGTGGAGTTTTTTTGTCTTTCCCTTTTGGAGAAGGCAAACACCTATACATTCTGAATTCTTAATTTCGTGAGGGGAGACCCCTCCCCTACGATCCGGAAGCGTAAGCTCTTTTTTATCACTCATTACGTTCCTCTGCTTGATTTAAAGATTTTTTTGCTTTTTTTCAAAAAGGTATTGACAAATCTCAAAAGGTGTGATATAGTAAATTAGCACTTGGATATGTAGAGTGCTAATTTGAGTGTTACCGAAAGGAGAATATATATGAACTACAATAAATTGACCGAGAAAAGTATGAACGCCGTGCAGTCTGCGCAGAACTGCGCGCGTGAATACGGCAATCCGGAGCTTACCGAAATACATCTTTTATACGCGCTTTTAACGCAGGAAAACGCGCTTCTGCCTCAGATTCTGCGCTCAATGAACGTGGACAACAGCTCTTTTGAAAATTCCGTCCTCACCGCTCTGCAATCGCTTCCGAAGCAGTCGGGCGGGCAGTTATATATGCAGTCCGAGCTGTCGGCGGCGCTTGACGAAGCGGAAAAGAAGGCTCAGCAGATGAACGACGAATACGTATCCGTCGAGCATCTTTTCATGGGTATGCCGGAAAACGAGTTTCTTTCGGCGTTGAAAAACATAAGAGGCAACAACAGAGTCACGAGCGAAACGCCGGAGGATCAGTACCAGGCGCTTGAAAAATACGGTCAGGACCTCGTGAAGCTCGCGCGCGAGCGCAAGCTCGACCCCGTAATCGGACGTGACGACGAGATAAGGCGCGTTATCCGCATACTCTCGCGTAAAACGAAAAACAACCCGTGCCTCATAGGCGAGCCGGGCGTTGGCAAAACAGCTATTGCCGAGGGACTCGCCCTGCGTATAGTCCGCGGCGACGTGCCTGACAATCTTAAAGACAGAACTATTTTCTCCCTCGATATGGGCGCGCTCATCGCGGGCGCGAAATACAGAGGCGAATTTGAGGAGCGTCTGAAAGCCGTT
>CACZVC010000078.1 GCA_902784545.1 uncultured Ruminococcus sp.
CCCGCGGCGTACAGCTTTATAGAGATATCCAACAGCTCCGTTTATCCCGTTAAGCTCAAGGGGCTCACGCTCCACAGCTATGACGTTGAAACGAAGAAATACAAGTCGATCGACCTGCCGGACGTCGTCGTGCCGTCGTCATCCTCGTATCTTATAAGATGCGCTCGTGCGACGGGAAAGCAGGGAGCCGAATACAAAACGCTCGGCGAAAGACTGTCGATAGCATACTATGACCTTACCTGGAACGTGGTGCTCGACAATAAGGAAATAAAGCTTTGTCTTACGGATAAGGGAAAAACTCCCTCGTCCGATCTGAAAAACGGATATACGTATTTTATCGGCACGCAGAGCGTGACGACGGATAAAAACGCGGCTTCCGGCATATCGAAAAACAAAGCCGCTTTCCGCCGGTCGCCGAGCGACAAATATATGCTTGTTGACTATAAAAACGCGCCGGCGTCCGAGATAATGGACCGCGCGCCAAAGTGCCTTAAAGGCGATCTGAACGGGCTCGCCTCCGCGGGCGCGAACGTCGTTACGTTCTCGCACAAGGCCGGCGTGTATAAGGATTCCATAAATCTTACGCTCAAAGCCGCGTCGGGCTATAAAATATACTACACACTCGACGGCTCCGACCCGAAAAAGAACGGCAGGGAATACCTGGGCGCGATAAAACTGAGCAATTCGGACAGTATGGCGTGGGGCAACCTCACCAAGCTGTGCAAGAGCGTCATGGGCTTCAGCAATCCGTCCTCCTCGAAGCAGATAGGCTGTTACGTCATAAAAGCGTACGCCACGAACGGTAAAACGAGCACGCAGGTGGAAACGAACTCGTATTTCATATCCACTAAGCTGCTCGGTTACAATACGATGTTCATTTCAATGTCTTTGCCGGCGGGCGACTTCATCGGCAAGGAAAACGGTATGTACAACCTGCAGATGAACGATCCGTTCGGTACGAAGATGAGAAGAACGACGTACACCGAGATCTTCGAGTCAAACGGCGAACGCGTTTCATCGTCCTATACCGAGATAGCGCTCAACGGCAACGGCTCCCTCGGCTTCCAGGCGAAATCCATAAGGGTGTATTTCAAGGACGACGCGCAGCCCGGAGTCATAGGCAACCCGTCAAAGCTCAAATACGATATATTCAAAGGTCAGGCGAAGGACAACGTAACGGAATACAAGCGAATACTGCTCCGCAATTCCGGTAACGACAGCAGCCGCTCGCATCTGCGCGACGCGTATATGCAGCGCCTCTGCAAGAGCCTCAACGTCCCGATAATGTCGTACAGACCGACCATACTGTTTATAAACGGCGAGATGTGGGGCGTTTACAACGCGAGAGAAAGATACGACGCAAAGTATTTTGAAGAACACTTCGGTATCCCCGAGGAGGATTTCTGTATGCTCGAATCCATATCTCCGCTTATAACAGGAAGCTGGAACACGGCATACGCATTAAATGACGGCGTCGAGGGCGACGAAAAGCCGTTCCACGAGCTTGTGTCGTATATCGAAAGGACGGATCTGTCGAAGGACGCGAATTTCAAATACGTGTCCGACAGGATAGACATTGACAATATTGTCGATTTCTTCGTCGGTTCGATGTATCTCTGCAATACAGACTGGCCGGGCAACAATATCAAGGTGTGGAGAAACAAAAACGAATCGAGCAAGACGAACGATACCAAATGGCGTTTCGCGTTCTGCGATATGGATATGGGTACGGGTCTCGCTACGGATATAAACACGAATATGTTCGTCCACGCGATAAACGACAATACGGTCGCCGGCAGGATATTCAACAGGATGCTCAGAAACGAGGCGTTCAAGAACAAATTCATCGACCGCTTCTATGAGTGCGCCGACAAGCTGTTCGACCCGTCCGTTTCGATACCCGTGCTTGAAGAAATGTATAACGCGGTCAAAAACGTAATGCCTCTGCATTTCACCCGCTGGCCGGGCGACGGCGGCAGTACCGCCACGTTTGAGAGCAATATAAACAGCATAAGATACTTTATGAACAACCGCAAGGCGAGAGCGCTTGCGCAGCTTGAGGAATTCTTCCATATCCAGCCGAAGCAGTTTTCCGTCACGTTTGACGAAAACGCGCTTACGGTCAAGGTAAACGGAAGCGAGATAAAGTCCGGCTACAACGTTTCGCTCAAAAACGCGGGCAAACAGACGATATCCGCAAGCGCGAAACCGGGCTACGATTACACCGGTATGAAATACGTCAACGCAGACGGCAAAGCGGCGAATTACGAGCAGGCGGAAATGACGTTCAATATAGACGAGACGGTGAATATCATCGTTTTGGCTGAGAAAAAGGATTTCCGCGCGACGCCGTCCGTCGCGACCGGCTCGCGCGCCGTGCTGGCTCTTGCGGAAAACGGATATCTTTACGCCTGGGGCGAAAATGAATCCGGTCAGCTCGGAATAACGTCGCACACGCTGACGAAACCGACACTCGTATTCTCCTGCGTGAAGAAAGCCGCCATTTCCATGGGCGGCACCGAGAGCGACGCGCCCATGACGGCGGTGCTCACCGCGGACGGCGAGGTGTATACCTCCGGAAACAACGGCGCGGGACAGCTCGGCAGAGGCGGTAAGACGTACTCGTTTGTCAAGCTCGACCTCGGCTTCAAGGCTAAGGATATATCCTGCGGCTTCGATCACCTTGTCATAATAGCCGAAAACGGCGATATGTACGGCGTGGGCAACAACTCCTACGGTCAGCTCGGCAAAGCCGGCTTCGGAGGAAACGTTGCCAAGCTTCAAAAGCTCGATACGAACGTAAAGACGGCGGCCGCCGGCAGACGCCACACGTTATATATCAAAGAGAACGGAGAAATGTTCGTTTTGGGCGACAACCGCTGGAACAAGTTCAAGGCGGGCGCCGAGGAAAAGCTGACGGATCCGCTCAAACTCGGCGACGATTTCAGATTCGTTTCCACGGGTCAGCATAACTGCCTTGCGATAAACAACAAAAACGAGCTGTTCTACTTCGGCTGGCGCAGCGTCAGCGATTTCGGAGCCGGCGCATCGTCCGGCGGACTTGAAAAGCTGGCGGACAACATGAAGGAAGCGTATATCCAGGACGAACATATTATTATGCTGTCGACCGACGGAAAGGTATACGGCTTCGGTCTGAACAATTATCAGCAGATAAGTCCCGACGGTCAGACGAAAAACGCGCCGGAATTCATAATGAACAACTGTATCACCTGCGGCGCGGGCACGCACTATTCCGCCGCGGTGGGAAGCGACGGCACGCTGACGCTCTGGGGCAACAACAAATGCGGCGTTATCGGAAACGGCTCAGCCGCCGATACTTACACCGCGCCTTATAAAGCGATAAAATTAAAGTAAAACAAAGCGATCGGAAAGCGGCGCTTACGTTCGCTTTGCGGCATTTCGCGGCGGCGCTTCCGTGCCGCTTGATATGCTCCGAAATTTCATAAAACAAAGTCCGGCACGGAAATGAATGTTTTTCCGCGCCGGTTTTGCGTTTCGGGGGCTTATACGGATAAAGGAAAAATATTCCGGCTTTGCGTTCGCAAAGCGCGCCGCCTTGCCGTCCGCAGCATCGCGCCGGAAGGATCTGCACTTTTCCGAATGAGTAAGCGGGAACGAAAAAAAGCAGCCGGAGCGTACCGGCTGCTTTTTATAAATCGATCAGGTTTCTTTCAGTATCTTGTTAAGCTCTTTCGTAAGTCTCGTCCTCGCCGACTTGATCTTCTTCTGATATTCGGAAGCGTAGGCTGTGGAGCCTTTGTTCAGCAGGTTCGGGAAGATGGAGCCGACAGCGCCCCAGTCGAACATGTGAGTGGAGCCCAGATCGAACGTACGGGAGGCTAAGATTATGTCGAGCATATCCTTAGATTCGGGATCGCGGAAGTATTTGCCCACCATAGCCGTCTCGTAGTACGCCGGCGTCAGCGTATACATCGATTCATAAGCCATCGCTTCAACGAAAGCGCCGATCTGCTCGTAATTCTTTACGGATACAGGTATGGAGAGAAGAGCGGTGGTCGAGTGTACGAAGTGACCGTAATTCTTCTGGCTGCTGTCGTATTTCGGGAACGGGATCAGACCGAATTCGATCTCCATTTCGCGGAGACGGAATACGAGCTGCATGACCTCGCCCAAAAACAGACCGCGTCCCTGCTCGAATATCTGCTGAAGCTCAACGGCGCCGTAGCCGTCGCGGTCCGCGGACCACGTAACGGTCTTATCTGTCCAGAGCTTTATGCTCTTTTCAAGCACGAGGTTGACGTATTCGGCGTTCTGCTCGGGGAACATCGGCATATCGTCGGCGTCCTTGTCTATGACCTTAAGACCGGCGGCGTAGTAGAAAGCGCCGAGGGACGAGTTGTGAGTTACGAAGCCGAAGCTGTCGACGTCGTAATCGACCTTGCCGTTGCCGTTTTCGTCCTTATGTACCTGCTGCATCATCTCATACATCTTGTCGAAGGTCCATTGATTGTTCCTTACGAGATCGTACGGAGATTCAAGGTCAAAGTCCTTTACGGTCTTTTTGTTGAACATCATTATCCACGTCGCGTCGTTATCCATAATGGATATGTCGCCCGTGGCGAAGAAATTCTTGCCCGCTATGGAGCAGTTTGTGACCATGTTCTGATCCCACCACGGATTTTTCATATTCATAGTGGGTATGGAGTTCAGGTCGCGGAGCAGGCAGGACTGTACGAGCGAAAGAGTGCTCTTCGTGTCGCACATAAGTACCTGATATTCGTCTGAGCCGGAGTTGATGGCTTTTTTAGCCACGGTACCGGTGCTCGTCTCTTCGACCTGCGCTATTTTCGCGTGATATTTCGATTCAAGCGTCTGGTTTCTTTTGTAAACGGCGGACGCTATCGGGTCTGTGGAATCCTCCTCCTCGAATATATCCTGGCTTTCCCAGTCGGCACCGTTGAAGTTGCCGTCTATGACAAGGAACGTTACGGTATTGCCGCCTAAATCAAGATCTTCCACCGGGTCGGGATAGCGTTCGGTCACGGCCGCAGTCGTTTCTCCCTCGGTCCCGGCGGGTTCAGTCGCTTCGTTGCCGCCGGCGCCGGTCGTTTCCGCAGGCGTGTTCTGACACGATACTATGAACACCGACGTCAGAAGCATGACCAGCACGAGTAAAAATGCCGTCAGTTTTTTCATTATTGTTTTCCTTTCCTGAATTTCGGGTGTGATCCCTGAGTTTTATATATTATACACCATAATGACGGTTTAGTCAAGGGGTACGGGGGCAATTTTAATAAAAAAATATACCGTTTTTACGCTAAAATATTTAAAATTGCTATTGACAAAAGCAAAAAAAACTGATATAATACCTTTTCAGGGAATCCACGGGATTCCTTCCTTGCCGCGCAGAAAAAGCGCGGACTTATGTCCAGAAGGAGGTTAAAAAATGGAAAAGGTACAAGGTAAATACGAAACCCTGTTCATCGTCGACCCGTCTCTCGGAGACGAGGGCATCGAGACCGTTATCGGCAAATTCAATGATCTGATCGCCGCCAACGGCACCGTTGAAAAGGTCGAAAAATGGGGCACCCGCCAGCTCGCATACGCGATAGACAAAAAGGCGGACGGTTATTACGCGCTTATCACTTTCACAAGCGAGCCGGGCTTCACTCCCGAGCTTGAGCGTATCTTCAACATTACGGACGGCATTATGCGTTCTATCGTTGTAAGACTCGATAAGTGATGAAAACGGAGGTCTGATAATGGCAAATCTCAATCTTAACAAGGTCATTCTCGCCGGCAGGCTCGTAGCCGATCCGGAATTGAAGAAGACAGCCAACACCGACAGCTCCGTATGTTCGTTCACCGTCGCCGTCAACAGAAGATTTGCAAAGCAGGGCGAACAGCCGCAGACGGATTTTATCGACTGCGTGGCATGGCGCCAGCAGGCGGAATTCCTTTCGAGATATTTCAGAAAGGGCTCGTCCGTATGTATTATAGGCAGCTTGCAGAAACGCGCGTGGAACGACCAGCAGGGCAACAAGAGATACACCACGGAAGTCATCGTTGACGAAATAAACTTCGTCGACTCAAAATCGGAGGGTCCGAGCAGAGATTTCTCGCCGGAGCCCGCGCCCCAGACGCCCGCATATTCTACCGCTCCGCAGGAGCTTACGAAATTCGACGAGGCGGACGAGGACGATCTGCCGTTCTGACAACGGCACAGCGCCGTATACAGACGGCGGCAAAATTAACAGGAGGATAATTTAATGGATAAGGAACAAAAACCGTTCCGCAACAATATCCGCAGAAGAAAGAAAGTTTGTGCTTTCTGCGCGGACAAAGTGGAATTTATTGATTACAAAAACGCCGACAAGCTCAGAAAATACGTATCCGAGCGCGGCAAGATCCTGCCCAGAAGAGTTATGGGCACCTGCGCAAGGCATCAGCGCGAGCTGACGACGGCTATAAAGAGAGCCCGTCAGATAGCTTTACTGCCGTACGACGCCGAGGTCACCAGACTTGCTAAGGCGAAACACTTTGCTTACAGCAAGCCCGAGGCCGTCAAAGCCGAAGAGAACGAAGTTCTTGACGCTGTTGAAGAGACCGTCGTCGAGACCGTTGAAGAGCCCGTTGAGGAAGCGGCTGCCGAGGTTGTCGAAGAGACCGTCGAGGCTGTTGAGGAAGCGGCTGAGGAAAAGGCTGAATAATCAGTTAAAAACACGGTATATCGTTATGATAAACCGTGTTTTTTTGCGCTTTTTGCTATTGACAATTATACGTTTATATGATACAATAAATCAGACAGAGTAGAAGATAAGGCGTTAAGTGCCGTACGGACGGGGAGTTGCCGCGCGGACGAAAAGTTGTCTTGCGGTCTTATTTTCGCATCCCGCTGTGCAAAGGAAGAATACGCCTCCCTTGTATCAACAGGAATTCTGTTACGGGAGGTGTTTTTTATGGAAAAGAAAAAGATCTGGACAAAAGAAAACAGAAAAAAACTGCTTTACAAAATGACGTTCACCGCCGTTTTCGCGGCTCTCGCCGTCGTTGTGAAGTCGTTTACGAATCTGGCGCTGAACATTCCCGGAGTCGGCATAAAAATCGGCTTTTCGGGTATATTCACGTTTTTTCCCGCGGCGTTCTGCGGACCGGTTTTCGGAGGCATAGCGTCCGCTTTGTCAGACGTTCTGGGCTACGTTGTCGCGCCGGACGGCGCTTATATACCGTGGCTCACGCTGACGGCGTTCTGCGGCGGCGTAATAAAGGGGCTTTTATGGCGGCTGCTGACTGAAAAAACGGAGAAAAAAATGCGTATCGTTCTGATATCCGTTTTCGCGGTGCTCGGCGTTTTCGGCGCGGCGGTAAATATTTCGCTCGCCTCAGACGGAGTGATGAAGGGCGTTATCGCAAAGCAGACGGATCTGCCGACGAGAGGCGCCGCGGAGCAGATGGAATTGTCTCCGTTATCAAAGCTGACCGTCGGTCTCGCGCGGTATAATAAAGATACGATAACGCTTACGGAGCAGAGCGGCGATACGCTTTATACGTATTACGATATCGACGGGTATAAAAATACCGTGACGAAAATAGGCAAGGGCGCGCTTTCGTCCTGCACCGGCGAGCTTTATATACCGAAAACGTATAAAACGATAGCCGACGACGCGGGCGGCGAAGGTCTTACGAAAATAAAGGGCGCCGAGGGCTCGGCGGCGCAGAAATACGCGGAGAAAATAAACGTGCCGTTCGAGGTGTCGGACGGCGAGGCTCTGACCGCCGATAAAGACACGCAGGGCGTTAAATTCTCCTCGTCCGACGCGTACAGAAAAAATCTCGCGGGATATATCAATCTGCTCGCGTTCGGGCTTGAGCTCGCGGGACTTGTCGGCATTCTGTTCATCGTAATAAATATCATCCTCTCGCGCGCCGACAGGGGAGAGGACGGGCGGAGCAGAGTGCTCGGTTTGATCCGTATCGCCGTCGCCGTCACAGTAACGGGCGTCGCCGTGACGACGGTAAACACGTTCATATTGAAGCAGGTGCTCGAGGTCTGGTCGGACAGAGCCGTGCTCGTACTTCTGATCCCGCGCGTCGCCGAGGAAATAGTTTCATGCACGCTTCAGGCGTATATCATCTCGCTTCTGTTCGGCGTAATATATCGTGGAAAACTGAAACAATACATAGATAAAATTTTATAATCGGAGAAATCAATGAAAAAATCTGTTATTCTGACCGCGGTCATATTGCTTTTGGCGGTTCTTGCCGGATGCTCGGGTGAAACCGCCGTAACCACGCCTGCCGATACGTCGTTCAACGACACTGCGCCGGAACAGACGTCTGATACGGAAACGGAATACGTAACGGAAACGGAGCCGGCGCAGATAACTCTTAAGGAGACGGACGCGAATCTTGACGTGTGGTATAACCACGCTTTCAATAAAACGCCCACGAATATAAAGCCCTCCGGGATCATCAACGCGGGCACGGAGGATTATACCGTATATATGGCTAAAAACGAGTATGAAAACGCTCAGCTTTATATGTACGCCCCCGCGGGAATAAAAGGTATATCCGTCGAGCTTTCCGGTCTCAGCGACAAATACGGGAATTCTCTTAAAACAGATGTCTTCCGCGTTTATTCCGTATTGTATTCGGACGCTCGCGATTATCCCGATATCATGGTCCCGATGAACGAAAAGATCGAAACGATAGAAATCAAGAGGAAAAGCAGTCAGGTCATAATAGTCCGCATAAGAACGGAAAAGGACACAAAGCCGGGAGATTACAGCGGATGTCTGACAGTAAAACAGTACGGCGAGCCGGTGCGCGTCTGCCCGCTCAACTGTCACGTTTGGGATTTTGAAATTCCCGATACGCCGAATTCAAAAAGCGCGATGGGAATATGGGATCATATAAAGGATTACGTTAAAACCAATAACTATAAAGTGCTTTATAAGTCGTATTACGATTTTGTGATAGATTACCGTATATCGCCGTATTATCTGCCGTATGACGTTACGGAAAGTCAGGCTGACGCGTATATGAGCGATCCGCGCGTGACCTCTTTCATAGCTCCGCAGACGAGTTCGGCGTATAACAAGCTGAAGAAAAACGAAGATTGGATAAACAAAGCGTATTTCTATGCGTCGGATGAGCCGAGCGACAAAGAGGCGCTTGACAAACTTGCATCTGTTTACGGCAAAACGAAAAAGAGCTTTCCCGAGATCAAAACGATAGCGCCGTTCTACGTCAGCGCCGAATATGATGAAAATACTGACGGGATAGACTTTATGCGCGATTATATAGATATATGGTGTCCCATAGCCGCGGGCTTCACGGAGGGCGGCGTTGCAAACGGCAAGGATATCGTTTCCATATACCCGACGGAGGAAGCCGCGCAAAAATACCCGTGGCTGAGCGAGAGAATGGCTGACGTAACGAAGGAAAAGGGCGAGCTGTGGTGGTACGTATGCAGCTACCCGTCGATAAAAAAATACTGCAATCTGATGATAGATAACACGGGCTTGCAGAACAGAGTGCTTTTCTGGCAGCAAAAGCAGTACAACGCGACCGGCTTTTTGTACTGGGCGTGTACGTACTGGAAAAAGGACCCGTGGAACGGCAGGGATTTCAACCGCGACGGTTCGCTTCTGGCTTACGGCAAGGAGGAGCTCGGATATACCGGACCTTGCTCGACGCTGCGTTTTGAGGCGGTGCGTGACGGACTTGACGATTACGATATGCTTTGTATGTGCGAGAAGCTGTGCGGCGCCGATAAAATGAATGAAATACTCAATAAGGTAACTACGAATATTCTTGAATACACGGACAGCGACGCGGTTTTCGCCGCCGCGAGGATAGAACTCGGAAACGCCGTCGAATCGGCACAACATTAAAAAAGCGGGGCTATGCCGACTGTTCTGAAGGACAGTCGGCAGTTATGAGTTCCGCTTGCGCGGCACATGATGAGCGCTTTCGCGCATGATGAACGGCTTCGCCGAATGAT
>CACZVC010000079.1 GCA_902784545.1 uncultured Ruminococcus sp.
CCCGATTATTACGAGCAGTTTACGGAAGAGGTCCCGTGCGACGCGTGCCACGGTATGCGCCTTAAACCCGAAATACTGAGCGTGACCGTCGGCGGCAAAAACATACACGAGGTATGCTCGATGTCCGTCTCCGAATGTCTTGATTTCTGGAGCGATATAGAGCTTGACAATACCGAATGGCAGATAGCGCGCGAGATAGTGAAGGAAATAAAATCGAGGCTCGGATTTTTAAAATCCGTCGGTCTTGAATATCTTACTCTGTCGCGAAAAGCCGGATCGTTATCCGGCGGCGAGGCGCAGAGAATAAGGCTCGCAACGCAGATAGGCTCGTCGCTCGTTGGCGTACTTTATATTCTCGACGAGCCGAGCATAGGTCTTCACAGCCGCGACAACGGCAAGCTTATAGCGACATTGAAAAAGCTCCGCGATATCGGCAACAGCCTTATAGTCGTTGAACACGACGAGGAAACGATGCTCGAATCCGATTATATAATCGACGTTGGCCCCGGCGCGGGAGTACACGGCGGACAGATAGTAGCCGCCGGAACGCCTGCGGAGATTATGGAAAACGAAAATTCGCTTACCGGCAAATATCTCTCGCACAAGCTTACGATACCCGTACCCGAAACAAGAAGGAAAGGCACAGGCGAATTTCTGCGCGTTATCGGCGCAAAGGAGCACAATTTAAAGAACATAAACGTCGACTTTCCTCTCGGCTGCTTCGTCTGCGTCACAGGCGTTTCCGGCTCCGGCAAATCGTCGCTTGTCAACAGTATCCTTGCAAATTCGCTTTTGCGAGAGTTGAACGGCGCTTATTCGATCCCCGGAGCGCACGATTTTATAGAGGGTATGGAAAATCTCGATAAAGTCATAGTTATCGACCAGAGCCCGATAGGCAGAACGCCGCGCTCCAACCCCGCGACGTACACGGGACTTTTTACGGAGATAAGAAATCTTTTCGCCTCGACGAGAGAGGCAAAAGTGCGCGGCTACGGCTCCGGCAGGTTTTCGTTCAACGTAAAGGGCGGACGCTGTGAGGCGTGCGAAGGCGACGGCGTAAAAAAGATAGAAATGCACTTTTTGCCCGACGTTTACGTAAAATGCGACGTTTGCCGCGGAAAGCGATATAACGCCGATACGCTTGAAGTAAAATACAAGGACAAAAGCATTTACGACGTGCTTGAAATGACGGTGGAGGAAGGCGTGGAGTTTTTCTCGGCGGTGCCGAAGATAGCTTCAAAGCTCAAAACTCTGTACGAGGTCGGTCTCGGATATATAAAGATCGGACAGTCGTCAACAACGCTTTCGGGCGGCGAGGCGCAGAGAGTAAAGCTTGCGACGGAGCTGTCGCGCCGCGCCACGGGAAAGACCGTGTATATCCTCGACGAGCCGACGACGGGCTTGCACGCTGACGACGTAAAAAAGCTGATCAGCATTTTACAGCGTCTGACCGATTACGGAAACACCGTTATTGTTATCGAACACAATTTAGAGCTTATAAAATGCTCGGACTATATAATCGATCTGGGACCCGAGGGCAGCGACGGCGGCGGCACCGTTATCGCGACCGGCACGCCCGAACAGGTAGCGCAGAATGAAAGCTCATACACGGGACAGTATTTGAAAAAGGTGCTTAACGAATGAATACGCCGGATATTTTTTCACCGTATGACCGATGCTTCGTCGGAAAATACCGGATAAAAGGCGTATATCAGACCGGAAAGCGCAGGATGATACGCGACAATACCGAAAAAGAAGACGAGCTGACGTTGAAGCGCGAATACGATAATAAATACGACGAATTCGCCGTTGCGGTCTATGACAGATACGGAAACAAAATCGGTTATCTTGAAAAGAACGTGAACGAGGAGACTGCGTTTTATATGGATAACGGATATGAATGTATCGCCGTCGTTTCGGATATAGATAAAAACAGCGCGACGGTCGGCATAATGGTCGACGTTTTCTGCATTGCCGATAACGAAAGTATGAAACGGCTGAAAGCCGGATTCGACGAGCATTTAAGAGAAACGATATACAATTGAAATAAGTAATAAAAAGAAGGAAGATCTATGAAATTTACTGAAATGCCCTATAAAAGACCGGACGGAGAAGCCGTCATGGCAAAAACCGAGGAGCTTGCCGAAAACATAAAGCAGGCGAATTGCGCGGACGAGGTCCTCGGAATAATTAAGGAATACGATAAATTGAGCTCCGGTTTTTCGACGATGTTCAATATCGCGTATATCAGAAACACGGTCGACACGCGCGACGAGTTTTACGACGCGGAAAAGAATTATTTTGACGAGTTTTTACCGCTTTTGCAGGAAAAGGATCAGCTTTTTATGCTCGCTCTCGTCAAATCGCCTTTCCGTTCCGAGCTTGAAAAAACTATCAGCCCGGTGGTTTTCAAAAATATCGAATTACAGCTTAAAGGCTTCGACCCGAAGATCATACCGCTTTTACAGAAAGAAAACAAGCTGACAAGCGAATACGTAAAGCTCAATTCCACCGCGACCGTCGAGATTGACGGCAAAACTCTGCCGCTGACGAAATTAGGTCCGTATAAACAATCCGACAACAGAGAGATAAGAAAAGAGGCGTATATCAAAGAGGGAGAGTTTTTCGACGCTCACAGAGAGGAATACGACCGCATATACGACGAGCTTGTCAAAAACCGTGACGAGCAGGCAAAACAGCTCGGTTTTGAAAACTTCGTACCTCTCGGCTACATCAGACAAATGCGCAACTGCTACGACTGGAAAGACGTAGGCAATTTCCGCGATCAGGTCGTCGACGTTATCGTACCGATATCCGACAGGATAAAGGAAATACAGAGAAAGAGGATAGGCGTGGACAAATTCAAGCTCTACGACGATCCGTATCTTTTCCCGGACGGAAACCCGAAGCCTCACGGCACACCCGAAGAGCTTCTTGCCGCGGCTAAAAAGATGTATAATGAAATGTCGCCCGAGACCGGAAAGTTCATAAACGAAATGTTCGATATGGATATGTTCGATCTGCTCGCTAAGGAGGGCAAAGCTCCCGGCGGCTACTGCACGTCCGTACCCGATTATAAAATGCCGTTCATATTCTCGAATTTCAACGGCACCGCGGCGGACGTCGACGTGCTTACGCACGAGGCGGGACACGCGTTCGCATTTTACGTTTCTTACCGCGAGATACCGATAGGAATGATGCGCGAACCGTCGCTTGACGCTTGCGAAACACATTCTATCTCAATGGAATTTCTTACAAGCGACTATCACGATCTGTTTTTCGGCGAGGATACGAAAAAATACACGTTATCCCACGCGGAGGACGCGATAACGTTCATCCCTTACGGCTGTATGGTCGACCATTTCCAGGAGATAATATACACTCACCCGGAATATACGCCCGAACAGAGGAACGAGGTGTGGGCAAAGCTTGAAAAGCGTTACCGTCCCTATCTCGATATGGAAGGCATACCGATGTACGGCAGAGGCGCCGGCTGGCAGAGACAGCACCACATTTACGAAATGCCTTTCTATTACATCGACTACTGCATGGCGTACACGCTCGCGCTACAGTTCTTCAGCCTGTGGCTCGATAACAAAAAGGAAGCGTGGGAAAAATATCTCGCTTTCGTCCGTATGGGCGGATCGAAGACGTTTATAGACCTTGCGCACGACAGCGGCCTGTATTCACCGACGGACGACAATGCGATAGAAAAGATAATGAAAAACATAGCAGAATGGCTTTATAAGAAGGAAGAGGAATGAATAAAAAAGAAGTATCTGAAATAAGGCGCCGCCTCACGCTCGAAAACAGCGGCGCGGACTGCATAAGAGGCTGTTACATAAGCGAAAAGCGCGAAATAATATCCGAATTCGAGCTTCCGCTCGCTACTTTTCCGGACGACGAGCGCGAAAGATATCTGAATATAATCAAAAAGGTGCTGTCCGGCGGTATCGGCAAAAATCTGATAAACGTCGATTTTACCACGAAGCAGGTGACTGACGGCGAGGAGCAGAAGCTGTTATACGCCCTGCGCGAAAATATTTCAGGCAAAAACGACGCGCTTCACAGCTTTTACGAAAAAGCCGTGCCGTCTATCCCCGGCGATGAAAAATGCGTTATGCTCATGCTTCACGAGGTGTACGACATACCGTCGAAATTCAAGGACAGCGACGATTCGGACGAAATGTTCCGTTTTATAATCTGCGCCGTATGTCCCGTTAAGGAAAAGGACAACGGTCTGTGCTACGAGGGCGACAGTAAGCTTTTCCGCACAAAGGCGAAGGAGCATATCATTTGCCCGCCGGAATTCGGCTTTATGTACCCGCGTTTTGACGACAGATGCAGCAACATCTACGGCGCGCTTTATTATTCGAAGCAGGCGTCGGGGCAGAACTCCTTTACCGACACCGTTTTCGCCTCGGGACTTCCGATGGCGGCGAAGGAGCAGAAGGAGACTTTCTGCGACGTTCTTAAAGGCTCCGTAGCCGACGAATGCAGTTTTGAGCTCGTCGAAACGATACGCGACCATATAAACGAAGTTATGGAGACGTATAAAAACGATAAATTCGCAGACGAGCCGCCCGTAGTCACAAAAACGGACGTGTGCGATCTGCTTCGCGGCCAGGGCGTATCCGAGGATCATATAACCGCGTTTTCAGAGGATTACGACGAAAGCTTCGGCAAAGGCACGGAGCTTACGCCGGAAAACCTTATGAACACCAAAAAGCTCGAATTCAAAAACGACGATATACAGATAAAAATAAACCCCGACCGCGCCGATCTTATCGACGTCAAAGTCGTGGACGGAGTAAAATATATCGTAATAAGAGTCGAGCAGGGCGTTGAATACAACGGCATAGATATAAAGATAAAATGAGAGATTTTCCTGTCGCAAAAGTTACTGAAAAAGCGGAAAGATCGGCAAAAGCCGGTCATCCGTGGGTGTACTCCGAAGAGGTCATATCCGTCTCGGGCGAATATAAAAACGGCGATATAGTCGACGTTATTTCGGTCAAAGGCAAATATCTCGGGTCCGGCTTTATAAACGACAATTCCAAAATCAGGATCCGTATCATAAGCAGAAACGCAAACGACAGATTCGATACGCCGTTCTGGGAGCGCCGCGTAAAATACGCGCTCAACTACCGCCGCACCGTTATGCCGGGCGACGATTTCAGGTGCTGCCGTCTTATTTTCGGCGAGGCTGACACGTTTCCCGGTCTTACCGTCGACAGATTTGAAAACGTGCTCGTGACCGAGGTGCTTTGTCTCGGCATCGAGCAGAGAAAAAGCGTTATTTACAACGCTCTTTTATCTCAGCTGCCGGAAATCACCGCCGTATATGAGCGTAACGATTCCGATATAAGACTGCTTGAAGGCATGGAAAAGCATTGCGGCTTTTATTACGGCGACGGCGGCGGTACGGTGACTATAAAGGAAAACGGTATTTTATATAACGTCGACTACGTTAACGGTCAGAAAACCGGCTTCTTTCTCGATCAGAAGTACAACAGAGCCGCAGTCGCGCGTATAGCAAGCGGCAAAAACGTGCTCGACTGCTTTACGCATACCGGCGCGTTCGCATTAAACGCGGCAAAAGGCGGAGCCGCGCGCGTAACGGCGCTCGATATATCGCAGAAAGCCGTTGAAGACGCGAAAAGCAACGCAAAGCTGAACGGTCTTGATGATAAGATAGACTTTGTCTGCGCCGACGTATTTGAGTATCTGACAAAAATGTATAACGAAAACGACAGACGGTACGATTTTATAATCCTCGATCCGCCCGCTTTTACAAAATCGCGCTCGACCGTAAAGGACGCGATGAGAGGATATAAGGAAATTAACCTTAAAGCGATGCGGCTCTTGCCGCGCGGCGGATATCTCGCCACCTGTTCCTGCTCGCATTTTATGAGGGATTCGCTTTTCTGTCAGATGCTCCACGACGCGGCTTCTGACGCGGGCGTTTCGCTTTTGCAGATAGAGGCGCGTCAGCAGTCGCCCGATCATCCGATACTGTGGAACGTTCCGGAAACGGATTATCTGAAATTCTATATTTTCGAAGTAATTTAATTTTGGCGCAAAGCGCCTGAAATGAGGTTATATATGGATAACAAAGCAATTTACAAAAAAACGATCGGCTTTTCACTTTTAAAGCTGATATGGGACGTGATCTCGCTTTTGCTTGTCGGCGCCGCCGCTACGGGTGGATTTTTCCTTGCCGAAAAGTTTATGAACGCGGGTATAATCGGTCTGTTTATCGGTCTTATAATCGGTATAATCGCCGCCGCGCTCATCAGCCGCTTTGTCGCTTATACGTATAAGGCGGGACAGATCGCAATGATGACGCGCGCCATAACCGAAGGAGAGCTGCCTGATGACGTTATTGCCGAAGGAAAAAGAACCGTTAAATCGCGTTTTGCAACGGTGGCGGCGTTCTATGCCGTTACAAGAGTTATCAAAGGTATTTTCAATCAGATCGGCAGAGGTATAACGCAGGTCGGTCAGTCGATAGGCGGAGACGCCGGCGGAACCGTGGGAAGCACGATAAACACCGTGATCTAGGTGATCGTTTCGTATCTCTGCGACTGCTGTCTCGGCTGGGTGTTTTTCAGAAAGGACGTAAAAGCGGCAAAGGCGACGTGCGAGGGAGCGGTGCTGTTTTTCAAGCACGGCAAGACTTTTGCTAAAAACATGGGCAGAGTTTTCGGTATGGGAATCGTCTCTCTGCTTGCCATCGGCGGCGTTTTCGCCGGAATATTCTATTTGATATTCAAAGCCAACGCCGCGGCGTTAGCGCCTCTTATGACTAAAATATCCGAATTTGCGGCAAACAGCGAAGGTGAAAGAAACTTTTTGACAAGCCTGCTTCAGAATCCGGCTGCGGTGCCGGTAGTTATCGCCGTTATCGGAGG
Source organism: uncultured Ruminococcus sp. (assembly GCA_902784545.1). Lineage (GTDB taxonomy): Bacteria > Bacillota > Clostridia > Oscillospirales > CAG-272 > UBA1248. The sequence continues at coordinate 6,915 of CACZVC010000079.1, forward strand.
CGTGATTATCTGGGCTATAATCCATTCGACGTTCATAAGACCTTTCGTTCTGACAGGCGTTTTGAGAAACTACATCGAATCCGGCAAAAACGATATCCCGTCGGAGTCCAGCTTCTCGATTCTTGACAGTAAATCTCCGAAATTCAAAAAGCTCCACGAAGAGCTGTAAACAAAATCAGCCGGCGGTATGTTGATACCGCCGGCGATTTTTTATTTGTATTCGGTTTCCGAAAGCTTATAAGGATCCGTGTCGGCTGCGACGCCGGGCTTGAGAATGAACTCAAAGCTGAATTCCGTCTCATTGAATCGCCATTTTTCATCAAGCTCCGGTCCGCAGGAGTTACTGCCGATACCGCTTTGTCTGAAATCGATCTTGACGTACGTCAGACCGTCCGCTTTAAGCTGATATTCGTGCTTTGTCTCCGTCAACTGCTTTATACTGTAAGGCGAAGCGGAGAAATGCAGATCGCCCGCGAATGTAAGACCCTCTCCCGCGACGGAAAAGACCTGCGCCCATTTCGTGCCGTAGTGCGAGCCGTTTTCCTGAGGTCTTACGTAAGGCTCGTGCTGATTCTTTACCTTTGACGAATACTCGCTCAAGGTCGCCGCAAGACGCTTGTCTACGTATGATTCCATATCGCCGAAGCCGAAATACTTTACGTTCTCTGTCTCTTTCGGTAAGGTGAATTCACAGCCGAAGCGCGGCAGGAAGGGAAGACCTTCTCTTACCGAAACGTCGTATTCGGTTTTAAGCGCGCCGTCGCCGTACACGGTATACGTTACGAGATAGTGTAGGATCGACGGATTGTTGTAAGCGCCGAACGAAACGCCGTAGCTTATTACCGCTTTTTCGCCGTCCTCGTAAATATCCGGCTCTGTGTGGCAGTTGGATTCCGCTATATCGTATCCGTTATCCTGCCATTTGTTCCTTATATTTCTGTCGTTGTCCGTAGGCGCGCGCCATATACCGACGCTGACGGGCTTTTCAAGCTCGGCTTTGCCGTTGTTTATTATCTGCGAGAGCGCGCCTGTCCTGTTGTCGAAAATATACATCGTATCGCCCGCCTCGGCTATGACGTTCGATTCCGTCTGAAGCACGTGTACTTTATACGAGGGTACGGGTTCAAACTCTTTTACGGCTTCTTTTATTATAAACTGCACTCTGCCGATCTCGTAACCGGCGGGAGCCCATTCGGTCGTCTGCTTTGACATAACGCGCATTGTGACGGTATCGTAACCGTTAGCGGTCTTCGGCGTTTTGAACGTGATAGTTTCCGTTTCGCCGGGTTTTGCGCTGAGACCGTACGTTTCCGTCATAACCGGCTTACCGTTGTGCTCGAAGGTCGCGATAAGCCTAAGATCCGACAGATCCTTGAATTTGCGCTTGTTGAGTATAACGTACTTATCCGCGCCCGACTTCTTTATATCAAACGGCTTTATCGCCTGTTTCAGTTCAAGAAGACCCGTGTGTATGCGTCTGTCGGGATAAACGAGACCGTCGACGCAGAAATTGCCGTCGTGCGGCCTTTCGTTGAAATCGCCGCCGTATGTGAATTTGCCTTCGCCTATTTGTATACTGTGATCGGTGAATTCCCAAACGCATCCGCCGAGCAGACAGTCGTATTTGTCAAAAAGCTCCCAGTACGCCGCAAGATCGCCGGGACCGTTGCCCATCGCGTGGCAGTATTCACACAGATAAAACGGAAGCTTTTTGCTTTCATCCTTCGCGTACCGTTCGATAAAATCGACGTGAGGATACATATAGCTTTCAACGTCAAGAACGCCCGCCTGCGATACGCCCTTCGTATAGTTCTCGTTTCCGCCCTCGTAGTGGACAAGGCGCTTTCCGTCGCGTTCTTTGAGGAATTTTGACATCGCCTTCTGATTGCAGCCGTATCCGGCTTCGTTTCCGAGCGACCACATTATGACAGACGGATGGTTTTTGTCGCGCTCATACATGAGTTTAACGCGGTCGACGTACGCGTCCTGCCATTCGGGATCGTCCGATAAAAGCGACCAGGGACCGAAAAACGCTACGCCGTGCGCTTCAAGGTCGGTTTCGTCTATCATCATAATACCGTATTTGTCGCAGAGCAGGGCAAAGCGCGGATCGTTCGGATAATGCGACGTCCTGACGGCGTTTATGTTGTGCCTCTTGAATATCATTATATCGTTTTTCATATGGTCGTAAGGCGTCGCTGAGCCTAACAGCGGATGGCTGTCGTGGCGGTTAACGCCCTTGATCTTCAACGGCTTGCCGTTCAGATACGCGACTCTGTCCTTTACCTTTATATCGGTAAAGCCGACGGGTATGACGATATGCTCGCCGCCCGATACGATATAAAGCTCGTATAAATTAGGCTCCTCATCTGACCACAGTTTCGGATTGTTTACCGACGCGGCGCCGTTATCGAATTTTGCGATCTCTTTGCCGTTATACAGCAGTACGCTTGCGATATCCGGCTCGCCCTCGGTTTTATAAGAAACCGTGACCTCGCCTTTGCCGTAGCTTTTCGTAAGCTTCGTTTCGACCTTTATATCCTTTATATGCGATTCTTCGCGGAACAGCAGATACACCTCGCGGAAAATGCCGGAGTTTCTGTATTTGTCCTGATCCTCGAGATACGAGCCGTCGGTCCACTTCAAAACTATTACTTTAAGCTCGTTTTTGCCTTCGTGCAGGTGCTTTGTAAGCTCAAACTCGCTTGTCATATGCGCGACCTGGCTGTAACCTATGAATTCATCGTTGCAGTATAGGAAAAATCCGCTGTCAACGCCTTCAAAATCAATATAAACGCGCTTTTTGCCCATAACGTTTTCGGGCAGGGGAAACGTCTTTACGTACAGACCGCAGGGATCGTTTGCG
>CACZVC010000080.1 GCA_902784545.1 uncultured Ruminococcus sp.
GAGCCTGAGAAGCAGCAGATGAGAAGCACGGCGGTGCCGAGACGCGAAAGCGACGCCGGATCCTCCGACAATAGCGTCAGCGCCGCCGCGGCGGTCAGTAAAATCACCGCGAGGACCGAGGCGCACGCGCCGCCCAACGCGGCTGAAGCGAGCATATCCGGTTTTCTTTTTTCTTCTTTGAAGCGCATAAAAAACGACCTCCTGTCCGCACCGTTTGGTACAGGATATGAGGTCGTTTCGGATTTTATTACTTTTTCTCCTCGGTATTTGCCGGTTCGCCTATTTTTTTATCGACCCTGGCTATCGAGCCCTTGACGATGCGGAGCTTCGTGCAGTCGCCGGAGGTGCCTATCACGACGGTGTCGTCCGATACGCTTAAAATCCTTCCGACTATGCCGCCGGTCGTCGTTATCTCGTCGCCGACGGAAAGACTGCTCCTCATTTCCGTCTCCTCCTTCTCACGCTTCCTCTGCGGACGGATGAGCAGGAAATAACCCGCCACGACGAGCACGAGAATTATACCGATAGACGGGAGCAGGGACAGAAAATTAGGCGTTCCGCCTGCCTGAGCGGCGGTCAATGCGTAAAAAAACATAACAATAATCCTTTCAAACTGAATTTCGGATCATATTATACTATATAAATCGGATCATTGCAACAGTTTAATGTAAATTTTTTCCGTCAGGTCAGACCGAAGCTGACCGAAAGCGCCGTATCGACCCGCGCCATGACCTCGCCGTCGACGTGACCTATCTTTTCTTTCAATCTGCGCTTGTCGATCGTCCGCACCTGTTCGAGCAGTATGACTGAATCGCGCGAAAGCCCGCACGACGAAGTGACGCCTATATGCGTCGGCAGTCTTGTTTTCGTTATCTGGCTCGTTATCGCCGCGGCTATCACCGTCGGGCTGTATCTGTTTCCGACGTCGTTCTGTATTATAAGTACCGGACGAAGTCCGCCCTGCTCCGAGCCGACCACCGGCGAAAGCTCCGCGTAATATATATCGCCTCTGTTTACCTGCATTTTTCCACGTTCCTTTCGTTGTTCTGACCGTATTATTTCCGTATTTTCGGAAAAATAGACGGAAAGAAGAAAAATATTGAGCATAAATAACAAAAGCGCGCCGCCTTAATTGTAAAAAAAACTTTAAATGACTTGAAAATTCTTTTACAGTATGATATAATATAAAATACCAATTCAAATTGACAGGAGATCGGAAAATGAACAACGAAAGATCCGCCGGAAGGGAAAAGCTCGTTTCCATGATAAACGAGACTGAGAAGGTCATAGTCGGAAAAAGGCGCGAGATAGTGCTGCTTATGACGGCGCTTCTGTCCGGAGGTCACGTTTTGATAGAGGACGTGCCGGGCACCGGCAAAACAACGCTCGCGGCGACGCTCGCCGCGGTGTGCGGTCTTTCGTTCAAGCGCGCTCAGTTCACGCCGGACGTTATGGCGTCGGATATAACCGGCTTCAATATGTATAACAGACAGAAGGAAAAATTCGAGTTTATCGAAGGCCTTGCGATGTGCAACATCATGCTCGCGGACGAGATAAACCGCGCCTCGCCGAAAACGCAGTCCGCGCTTCTCGAGGCGATGGAGGAGGGAAACGTCACGGTCGACGGCGTGAGCTACCCCCTGCCCGATCCGTTTTTCGTCGTCGCGACGCAGAACCCGACGGGCTTTGTCGGCACGTATCCTCTGCCGGAAGCCCAACTCGACCGTTTTTCGATACGCATATCGCTCGGATATCCGCAGCGCGAGGAGGAGATACGCATAATCTCCGAACGCCGCGGCAGAAATCCCATGGACGACGTGCGCACGCTATCCGGTCCGGACGAGCTCCGCGCGATGATAAAGGAGGTCTCCGGCGTTTTCGTCGACGAGAGGATATACGCCTACATCGTCGATCTTGTGGCGCAGACGAGGAGCGACGACGGGCTTTCGCTCGGGGCGAGTCCCAGAGCCTCGCTCATAGTCTCCAAAATGGCGCAGGCGACGGCGTATATTATCGGCAGAAGCTACGTTGTGCCCGAGGACATAGCCAACATTTTCATCCCCGTTCTGTCGCACAGGATAGCGCTTACGCGCGAGGCGAAGCTCTCCGGCGTGACCGCCGATAAAATACTTTTCTCGATCCTCAAAAAGACGCCTGTTCCGATAATCTGATATGAATAACGAACAAACAAAAAGCCGCCGGCCGCAGAAGCACGCGTTCCGCGTGACGGGACACATACTGCTGTTTCTGCTTTTGTTCATCGTGGCGGTGATATTCACTCAGGCGCTGCGCAGTTCGGTATCGTATATTTTTTTCATAACCGTATGCACTCTGCCGTTCATTGAGATAATTTACGCCGTTATCGCGCGATACGCCGTCACGGCGTCGCTTGAATACAGCGGCGAAAGAGCGGAAAAAAACGAGCCGGTCGATATAAAAATAAGCATAAAAAACCGCTTTATCCTGCCCCTGCCGTTTACCGAGGCGGAGCTGGTGCTTCCCGGAGAGGGCGGCGTCGGCTGCGTGAGGGCGACGGTAGCCGCGCCGTTATCGCCGAAAAGCAGCTACGAATACGTGAAAAGCGTATCGTTTCCTTACAAGGGCGAATATACCGTCGGTGTGGAAAACATTTTCGTCACAGGTCTGTTCCGGTTTTTCCGCTTTAAAATAAACGCCGCGCGGGAAGGGCGCGTAATCGTGCTGCCGCGCCGTCTGAGGACGATATCTTTGCCTGAAAGATACGTGAACGAGACCTCGTCCTCCTCCGCGACGCAGTCGTCCGGTACGGACAACGCGGAGATAAACGAGATAAAGGAATACGTCCCCGGCGACCCGATAAGGAATATCCACTGGAAGCTGTCCACAAAGGCGCAGGAGCTTCTTACAAAGCATTTCGGCTCCGAAAACGGGCTTTCCACCTGCGTTATCGCCGACAGCGGGATCAGATACGGCGCGGACGACAGCGCCTCGCCCGATATGAACGAATACTGCGACGACGCGATATGCGAGATATGCTGCGCCGTCGTGACCGCGGGACTTTACCGCGGCAGAAAAACGTCGCTCGTTTATAACGACGACAGGAGCGGCGTAAAAAAGACGGTCAGAAAGGCGTTCGCCTCGCCGTCGGAATTCGATTCCTACCTGCCGCTTTTCGCCTCCGCCGGACTTGCGCCCGCCGTCCCGGCGCGCGCCCTGCTCGATTTTACCGAAGAAGGCGCGGAAAACGATATAATATACGTTACGTCAAAGCTGAACAACGATACCGTTTATTCGCTGTGCGACGCGAAGAACGTTAACCGCGCCGTGACCCTCGTGCTGTTTGAGCCTTACGAGAGGCTGACGGACGGGGAGCGCGTGAAAAAGGAAAACGAGGCTTTTATAAAAGAGCTGTTTTCCGCCGGAGTCAGCACGCTCAGACTCAACGAAAAAGAACTGATTTAAAATGGAAAATAAAGACGGGAAAAACAACAAGCCTGCCGTGCCGAGCGCCGACAGTGTGGGCATGATACAGAAGCGCAGCGTACCGAGAGTTATTTTCGGTATGCTTTGCCGCTATGCCGTCGCGCTCTGCGGAGCGCTCGGCGTGTGCCTGATGCTTGAGGACGGTATGCGTTTTTTAAACGTATATTACGAGCCGGCGCCCGTCTTTCTTGTTTGCTTCATATTTACATCTCTGTGGTTTCTGCTTTTCGTTTCCGCAAACACAAATATAGTGTTTTTCTGCGGCACGGCGACGGCTTATATCGCGGCGCTCGTGTATCTTATAGTCAGAAACGGTCTTGTCAGATCGTTTATATATCTGCCCGTAACGGCGTGGAATCATATTCTTATGCGGCTCGAGTCGCTCGGGTACGTGTCGTTTTCGGGTCTTGCCGCGCTTTATCCCGAATGCGACCCGGCGCTTCCCGCCGGACGGCAGACGGCGTACGCGGCTTTTATCGTATTCGCCGCCGTCGCCTCGTTCGTTTTCGTCGCCTGCACGTTCAAGCGCGTGCGCGTCGTACCGGTTATAATAACCGCCGGCACGGTTATGACGATAACGTTCACTTATAATATCCTTACCTCGAACTTCGGTTTACTTCTCACGGTCTGCTCGGGCTTCGCGCTGCTTTTCCTCAAATACTACGCCGCGTTCTTGAAGACGAAGGCGCAGCAGAAGAAAATTGATGAGGAAAAGCGGGAGAAAAAGCGGAAAAAAGAAAAAAAGAGCTTAAAGCAGGTATACAAAGAGAAAAGAGAATCTCTTAAAAAAGCCTCGATACCGGGCTTTCCCGCGTTTCTTTCCGCGCTTCTCATTTTCACGGTCGCGGTGATACCCGCGGCGAAAATATCGTCGCCGTCGCCGGAGTTCGGATTGCTGAACGATATAATGGACAGCGCGAGGACGGTCTTGTCCGCGTATCTTACCGGCACGACGGACCGCGTAGCGTCCGACCCCGACGTGCGGCAGAAAAGCACGGAGCCGACGAGGCGCGATTACGGAGAAAGCCGCGTTATGACGGTAAGAGCCAACAGCCCGGCGCCGGTATATCTGCGGTCGTGGGTCGCCGATAAATACAGATCGAATCAATGGGTATCGTCAGACGCCGTTTCCGCCTATATAACGGGCGAACAGATAACAGAGCTGTTTTACAGCGTCGTCGACGGCACGGTAAACGAATTTGCGGGCATGGATTCAGCCGATCCGTCGACTGCGAACCGCGGATTCATCAAGGACTTTATCAGAATAAAGAGCGTCGCTTTAAAGAGCCGCATCGGATATACGCCGAGCCGCTTTTCGCGTATTTACGGTATAACCGGATACAACGATATGTATACGGAGTACGACAGGGCGCATTACTATATGCCCGGTCCCGACACGGTGGAAATGAGCATGAACGGCGCGCAGTACGGCGCGGCGGCGTATCTGCCGGATTACAGGAGAGTATCGCTGTCGCGCCTCGACGCGGATATGACGGTGTATAATATAGTTATGCCGCGTTTAAAGGACTGCGTCGGATACCGCCGCGCGAACAGGGACAAGTACCCGGACGCGCAGAAAGCGTATATTTCCGATCAGATAGCTGCCGCGGAGCAGGAAGCCTCCGGGATCGGCGTTAAAATACCGTCCGGTTCGCTTTTGTACGCCGTGCCGGACCTTGATCTCGGAAGTATCGACGAACTGTATCAGCTCATATATAATATGGAGATATACGAAAGCTACGTGTATAACAACTGCACGTTCGTGCCGTGGAGCGAGGCGGGCGCGCTCGGACGCGCGGTCTCGGCGGCTGATATTTCGCGGAACAGTACCGGCAAGCTGTCGGACGCTTACACCGCCGCCGACAAAACGGCGCGGTATCTTGCAAGGACCTGTACGTATACGCTCGAGCCCGAGGGCTACAACAATTACGATTCCTACATAACGCAGTTCCTTGAAACGGCGAAAAACGGCTACTGCGTGCAGTACGCCACGGCGGGCGCTCTCATACTGAGGGCAGCCGGGTTCCCGGCGAGATACGTCGACGGATATCTTGCGCAGGAAATGAAGCCGGTTATCGGCGGCTACGAGTGCGAGGTGAAGGACAAGGAGGCGCACGCGTGGATAGAGGTCTACGTGCGCGGCTACGGCTGGCTTCCGTTTGAAATGACGGGTCCCATGATCGGCAATATGTACTCCGAGCGGACGCCCGTCGTCGTACCCGACCCGCCGGAAACGGTCACGACAGATATAACGACGTATCCGTCCGATACCACGGCGCCGGCGCCCGATACGACGGATAACGTAACGACCGTCGATACGAGACCCGTACCCGGAACGACCGATAACGTGACGACGGATCGGGGACAGGGACACGGCAAGGACGTTTTAAAAATAATCCTCATATCCGGCGCGGTACTGCTTGCCGTCCTGCTCGTTTCCACCGCGGTTTATCTGTATCTTAAAAAGACGTCGATGCGGCGCAGAAAGCTCGATAAAGCGGTAAAGCGCGCCGCGGAGGGCGGCTCAAAGTCGCCCGAAAAGGATATAAACGTACTTACAAAATACATCTTCTTACTCTTGTCGCTCTGCGATATAAAGCGCGGCGATGTCGAGCTTATGACGGAATTCGCGGACAGAGTTGACAAAGCGACAAAGGGAATGAGCTTTGCAAAAGCCGCCGAAGCGATACAGAAAAACGCCTTCGGCCACTGCGCGGATGAAGAGGACGCGAAAAACGTCGGCGAATACGCCGCCTTCATACGCGGATACGTCAGGGAAAGACTGACCGGATTCAAAAAATTCTATTACGTTACTTTGAGGAAACTGCTATGACGGAAGAAAAAGACGCGGCAAAGCTGCTGAACGGCTCCGCGCTCGCCTACGTGGGCGACGCTGTCACAGAGGTTTTCGTGCGGTCGTCGCTCGTATCGCTCGGCATAACCGACACAAGCAGATACAGCGAGCTGTCAAGGCTTTTCGTCACCGCGCACGCGCAGTCCGGCGCTTACGCCAAGATAGCGGACAGCGTGACGGAGGAGGAGAAGCGGATACTTCTGCGCGGAAGGAACGCGCATCTGACTCACAGACCGAAAAATCAGACTCAGTCCGACTACCGGCGCGCCACGGGCTTCGAGGCGCTTATCGGATATCTGTATTTGTCAAAAAACACCGAAAGAGCGAAAGAACTGTTCGATTTGGCATATATAGACGTTTTGGATGGTATAAGGAACAAAGAATTATAAAAAAATTTACAATTTAATTTTCCGCATATTATTGACAAAAACAAGGTTTTTATAATATAATAGTCGTTGCCTGCCGAAGTGCAGAGTTACCGTATTGTTTATATTGATGCGTTAATCGGGGCATCCGTATATAAAAAATATGATCCAAAAAAAGGAGGCAAAAAAAGATGCTCAGAACATACCAGCCCAAAAAGCGCCAGCGCAAAAGAGAGCACGGCTTCAGAAAAAGAATGGCTACCGCGAACGGCAGAAAGGTTCTTAAAAGAAGACGCGCAAAAGGCAGAGAAAGACTGACCTATTGATTGGCAAAAACAAAAGTGTTCGCCGCTATAAACCTCTGCTAAACAGGGGTTTTTTAGTTAAAAATGAAATACTATACGCTTAAGGAAAATCATCTTTTCTCAAAGGCTTACAGAAGCGGTCTGCATACCGGCGGAAAATATACGAGCGTTTACATTTTACCCGATTATCGTGCTGCGCGTTTACAGCGGGCTAATCCATTGAAATTGAGGATAAACCGTGTCGGCATAACCGTCACGAAAAAGCTCGGCGTCGCGGTCGTGCGCAACCGTGTCAAACGGATATTGCGCGAGGCGTATTACAAAGCCACGAAAACGCTCGATTTGAAAACCGGAAGGATAATAGTCATCACCGCGAGATCCGCGGCGACGGAAGCGAAAACGGACGATATTTACCGTGAGCTCGTCAAAGCTTTTGACAAGCTCGGTCTTACGGATAAAACAGGAGGAGCGGAAAATGAGTAAAATATTCATGACTCTTATCGGCTTTTACCGCAAATATTTATCCGGGCTCAAAAAATATCCGACCTGCAAGTATTATCCGACCTGCTCGGAATACGGCTATGAGTGCATCCGCATACACGGATGGTTCATAGGCTCATTTCTCGCGCTCTGGAGAATACTGCGCTGCAACCCGTTCAGCCGCGGAGGCGTCGATTATCCGCCTGAGAAGATAAAGCTGATACGACCTAAAGAAAAGCTATAATTACGAAAGGGTCAACCGATGAGTGCCATACTCGGATATCTTGCCGAGGGACTTAAGTACCTGATGATATTCTGCGACAAGATCTGCGGTCAGCATTACTGGCTGTCGCTGCTTTTGTTCGCGCTGATCATCAAGCTTGTGCTTTTCCCGTTTGGCATCAAGCAACAGAAAAGCCAGCAGAAGCTGGCGAAGCTTCGCCCCAAGGAAGAGGCTATAAGAAGAAAATACAAGGACAGAAACGACCAGGAATCCATGCGTAAAATGAACGAGGAGATCCAGGCGATGTACCGCGAGGAGAAGTACAGCCAGTTCGGCGGGTGCCTCCCCATGCTCTTACAGATGCCCATACTCTTTTCGCTCTATTTTATCATCCAGAACCCCCTGCACTATATCTGCCAGTTCGGCAAGGCGCAGATCGAGGTCATAATGGAGACGTTCAACCGCCTGTCCGGCTACGTCGGATCGGCGAGCTACGGCAACCTGACCATAAAGGCTACGAGCTTTTTAAGCGACGCCGCAAACCGTCAGAGCCTTATTAACGCGCTGCCCGTCGACGGCTCGATACCGACCGGCGCGGTGAACGCCGCGGGTCAGGCGTTTGCGAGCTACGCGGATTTCCGCGCCGACCTCGTGACCCAGCTGTCCGATAAGGTGTACCCGAATTTCAGGATGTTCGGATTTATCGATCTTTCGATCACGCCGAGCGAGCAGATACTGTGGTATATCCTTATACCGATAATCACGTTCGGTCTCTTGCTTCTCACCGCGAAGCTGCAGAAAAAATTCACCTATCAGCCCGTTTCCGCGGAAATGCAGCAGAACAACTTCTCAATGAAGCTGATGGAATATCTGATGCCGGCGATGTCCGCCGTTATCGCGTTCTCGCTGCCGTCCGCTCTCGCCCTTTACTGGATATACCAGAACATACTGGGCTTCGGTCAGCAGATACTGTTATCCAAGCTGTTCCCGACGCCGAAAATGTCCGAGGCGGAGATAAAAGAAGCGCTGAGGGAAGCCGACAGACAGGCTTACGAGGCGAAAAAGGCTGAAGAAAAACGCAAAAAGTCGATACACGAAGAAGACAGGGCGATGTCTGAAATGACGCGCACCCACGGCGTACCCGAGGGTTGGGTCGAGCCTATGGGACCGAGCTCTGTCAAAAAACCGGACGCGGAAGTTCCGAAGGGCAAAAAGAACAAGAACATAGACCGCGCCGAAATGAAAAAAGATAAAAAGGACGGCGAGTGATCCTCGTCTGATGATCAGGTAAATATGAAAAAAGAAATAATAAAGACCGCGCCCACGGTACAGGCGGCTGTCAGCGCGGCGTGTGCGGAGCTCGGCGTCGCCGAGGAGGACGTCAGCTGCGAGGTGCTCGTGCAGCCGAAAAAAGGATTTTTGGGAATAGGCGCCTCCGACGCCAAGGTCAAGGTCGTTTATGAGGAGAAGGAGGAATCCGATCCCGCGCTTGAATTTACGAAAGCTCTGCTCAAAAATATGAATATAGAGGCGAGCATAAGCACGGAAAAGCGCGAAAACGGCGAATATCTCATAAACATCGACGGAGAAGAGGCGGGCGTTCTTATCGGCCACCACGGTGAAACGCTTGACGCTCTGCAGTATCTTTGCAGTCTCGCCGCCAACAAAAAGGACGGAGAAGAGGACGGCAGGGAATACAAAAGAGTCGTCGTCGATATATCCGGCTACCGCGCAAAGCGTGAGGAAACGCTGCGCGCCTTGGCAAGGAGAACGGCTGAAAAAGCGCTCAAATACAAAAAGAGCGTCTCGCTTGAGCCGATGCCCAGCCAGGAACGCAGGATAATCCATTCCGAGGTGCAGAAGATAGACGGAGTTACGACAAATTCCATAGGAGCGGAAAACAACAGAAGAGTCGTTATATATCCCGAAAAGAAGTGATAAGACAAGGGCTGCCGCATTTGCGGCAGCCTTAATGATTTGCGTCTTTAATGCAAATCAATTCATGACGGTACGACCGTCAATTCATGACGCTTTGCGTCGATTCATGGCGAA
>CACZVC010000081.1 GCA_902784545.1 uncultured Ruminococcus sp.
GCCAAATGAGCTTGACTTTATCGGTGTTTTTATTTCCCAGGTTGTTATCATGCAAAAAAATCAGAGCTGCCGCAAAATTTTATGTTTTGCGACAGCCCCCTTGATCTGCCTCCCTCTTTGAGGGAGGTGGCGCGCCGTTTTACGGCGTGACGAAGGGAGTAAATATTTTGTCTTCAAGTTGACCGCCTTTCGCATCCGGCGCAGGGCGGTTTATCCGTACGTTTTTATAATTTCCTCCGCCGCCTGTCGTTTTGAAACGCAGCGGTCCATAGCCTGCTTTTCGATATAGCGGTGAGCGTCCGGCTCAGTCATTTTAAGCTCGCTTATGAGCAGCCATTTTGCGCGGTTAACGAGCCGTATCTCGTTCATCTTCTCCTCTATCGACGTCGTTTGCTTTTCTGTCTTCCTTATCATCTCCCTCGCGCTTATCAGCCAGCCCGCCGCGGTCTGGAACAGCGATTTTGAAACGGGCTTCTGCATCAGGAAAACGCCGTGCGAAACGAGCTTTTCATAAGCGTCGGGGTATTGCTCCGATCTTGCGAGGAACAAAACGACCGTGTTATACGACGATACGGAGTCTATGGCGAAACGCAAACCGGTATCGTCCGGCAAAGGCGAATTTATGACTATAAAATCAAAATCACGCTCGGATACGGCGCGCTTTGCGGCGCTTACGTCCGTCACGACGTTAAGCGGCGAAAACAGCGGCGCGGGCAAAAGCTCCGGCAGAGCACGGTTGAAGCTGTCCGCCGCGGACACGACGAGAACGCTGTATATCTGTTCCTTCAGGCTCAAGCACACCCCTCCTTTCGCCGTATTCAAACGATCTTATTCGCAGTAGATCTTCAATAACTGTGCGGGTATATATTCGCGGATAAACCCGTCGGACAAAGCCGCCGCGCGCGCCTCGTCAAGACCGTCGGGAAGCCGTTTCAGTCCCGAAAGCGTTTTTTCGTCCGCTTTATAAAGGTTTATATCGAGCGGCTCCGGCGGTTTCATCCCGTCGAGAATGCCGCGCAGCCCCGCGCGGATTATCAGAGTAAAAGCTATATACGGATTTGCCGCGGGATCGGCGGAGCGCAGCTCGGCGCGGCGGTATTCGCCGTCAGCCGCGGGAACGCGTATAAGCTGAGAGCGGTTTTCCTCGGACCATGAAACGTAACGCGGCGCCTTCATCCTGCCGAGCCGCTCGTATGAAGCGGCGCAGGGATTGAGAAACAGAGTGAACGGCACGGCTTTGTCGAGTATTCCGGCGATAAGACCGTACAGCTTTTCCGACGAAGCGTCCGGCTTTACGGAGCAGTTTATGTGAAAGCCGTTGCCCGGCGCGTTTTCAAGCGGTTTAGGCGAAAAATCGGCGTAAAGGCCGTTCCTCCGCGCGACCGTCCTGACGACAGTCTGAAACGTCATCACGTTGTCAGCCGCGGTAAGCGCGTCGTCGTATCTGAAATCTATCTCGTTCTGACCGGGTCCCTCCTCGTGGTGCGAGCTTTCGGGACGGATGCCCATTTTTTCAAGCGTAAGGCATATCTCGCGGCGGACGTTTTCTCCCTTGTCCTCCGGCGCGATATCCATATATCCGGCGTTGTCGTACGGCGTTTTTGTGGGGTTGTTCTTATCGTCGAGCTCAAACAGATAAAATTCCTGCTCGGCGCCGAAATAAAAGGTAAGCCCGGCTTTTTCCGCGTCCTTTACCGCGGCTTTGAGCAGACTGCGAGTATCGCATTCAAACAGTCTTCCGTCGGGATATGTGATCGAGCAGAACATACGCACGACCTTTCCCTGCTCCGGTCTCCACGGGAGCCACGTCAACGTTTCCGGCTCCGGGTGTAAAAACAGATCGGAGCGCGTTTCGCTGCCGAAGCCCTTTATCGCGGAAGCGTCGAACGCTATGCCGTACTCAAACGCGCGCGGAAGCTCCTCCGGCATGATCGAGATATTTTTCTGTTTTCCGAACACGTCGCAAAAGGCGAGACGGATAAACTTCACGTCCTCCTCCCGTACGTATTGCAGGACCTCTTCCTTTGAATATTTCATAACGACCTCACAAAATTCAATTTGCCGTATAAAGCTGTTTATACGGATTTTTACTGTCCGGCGTGACCACCGTGAACGGCGAATCCATAACGAAACCCGTATCAAATCCGAAAAGGCGGCAGAACTCAGATACGTATTTTTCCGTTTCTTTAAGGTCCTCCGCCCCGGCGGGTCTCGCCGTGACCTGTCCCGGGAAGCGGACGTCTTTGCAGTTCGAGCGCAAAATCATTTTTCCGCCGTGCATACCGGTACACGGAAAATCGCCGACTATGCGCTTCCCTTCGCCGCCGAGCCCGAGCACGACTATGACGCCGCCCGCCTGATATTCGCCCAAAAAACTGCCGGCGCTACCGCCTATCACGATAAGCGGGATCTTTTCCTTATACGCTTTCATATGTATTCCGGTGCGGTAGCCCGCGTCGCCTTTTACGAAAATACAGCCGCCGCGCATTGCGTAACCGGCGGCGTCGCCGACGCTGCCGCCGATGATTATTTTTCCGTTGTTCATCGTGTCGCCGACGGCGTCCTGCGCGTTGCCTTTGACCGTGATCTCCGCGCCGTTCAGATACGCGCCGAGCGCGTTGCCCGGCACGCCCTCAAGCGTTACGGAAACGTCCGACATACCGGCGCATATAAAGCGCTGACCGAGACAGCCCTTTACGGTTATATTTTTGTCCGGAGTCCGCAGCATATCGTTTATCTCACGGAAGCCGAGACCTTTTGCCTCAACGATCATATTATACCACACCTCCGAATTTTTTTCTACGTATATCTTGTGAAAAAATTAAATTTGAAGCGGCTTTTTTCGTAAGATCGAAGTCTATCGTATCGAGCGGCGTTCTTTCGCGTATAAGCGAAGTGTATATGCCCGCTCTTTCCGTCCCGCCGACAAGGATAAAGCCTTTAAGCAGTCCGTCTTTTACGAAAAACCGTCTGATAACGCCGTCCGCGCCTTCGTCAAGCATTTCTCCGTCATACGCTCCGGCGGTCATTATGTGAAGTCCGAAAAAGCCTATCGAGTTCATCGGAACGGCGTTGTCAAAGGACGCGTGCCCTCCCGCCATATTTATCCCGGCGGTATATCCCTGCATATAAGCGTTCGGCAGAATCGCTATGACGCGTTTCGAGCCGACGGAAGCGTCGTACCCCTCCGCGCAGTCGCCCGCGGCGTAAACGCCGTCAAGCGTCGCCGCCATACCGTTGCCGACTATGATACCGCGATTGACCTCTCCGCCCGCGTTTTTAACGAGCCCGACGTTTGCCCGCACGCCGACAGCAAGAACGAGTATATCGAAATCAACTGTTTTGCCGCTTTTCATAAACGCTTTGTTTCCGTCGAATCCGACGGCGCTGTCGGACAGAAGGAAATTCAAGCCGTTTTCTTCAAGATGCTTTTGCACGGCGGCGCAGTCCGCGTCGAGAATGCTTGAAAGCACCCTGTCGGCGAGGTCGCACACGGTAACGCTCTTTACGCGTTTTTTTACTCCCTCGGCGCATTTCAGCCCGATGAGACCCGCGCCGACTATCAGCACGCGGGAATTTTCCGTAAGCGCCGCGTCAAGCTCGAGCGCGTCGTCGAGAGTCATAAATGTGTATTTGTTTTTTACCGTATCGAGCCCTTCAAACGGCGGCACGAACGGACGCGATCCCGCGGCGACGCAAAGTCTGTCGTATTCAATAACGGCGTTATCGTCCGTTGTCACGGTATGCGCGGCGGCGTCGACCGACACGGCGAGTCTGCCGTAGAGCACGCGGCAGTTGTTTTTTTCATAAAATCCGTCCGGGCGGTATTTCATCCGACCGACGTCGGTCTTGCCTTCAATCAGATATGAGATCAGAGGGCGGCTGTATACCGGGTGAGCCTCGCCCGATATCACCGTGATCTCCCCGCGGGGATCGAGCGATCTCACGCCTTCGATACAGCCCGCGGCGGCGACGCCGTTACCGATTATAACGTATCTTTTCATTCCGCCGCTCCCCTTTCCTCATAAACTATCGCCCTGTTCGGACAGCCCGTGACGCAAGCGGGCGCGCCGCAGGCGTTATCGAGACAAAGCTCGCATTTCTGCATAACTCCGTCCTCTCCCGGCGCAAGCGCGCCGTAAGGACAGACGAGCACGCAGGTAAGACAGCCGACGCATTTGCTTTTATCTATCCTCACCACGCCGTCCTTTTTAGATATTGCACCGGCTATACAGCTTTTGACGCATATCGGATCGGTACAGTGACGGCATGATACGGCAA
Organism: uncultured Ruminococcus sp.; assembly: GCA_902784545.1. Taxonomy (GTDB): domain Bacteria; phylum Bacillota; class Clostridia; order Oscillospirales; family CAG-272; genus UBA1248. Next base: position 4,282 of record CACZVC010000081.1, read on the forward strand.
AAGTGATCCTGTCTTCGCCCTCGACGTGGATCCTCGGGAATATCTTTTTATCTTTAAGCGCGGCGACCATATCCTTTACGCCGGAATTGGCATAGGCGCAGTTGTATTCGCATAAATGACAGCCGAGACACCATTCTTCGTTTACGTAAACACGTTTCATACGTTATTCCCCCGCGTGTGAGATACCGAGTATCTCAAGCTCCTTTTCGTTTAATCCCACGCCGCGAAGCATAAGGCGGTTTCCGCGCAGAGCTTCGACGGAGTTTATGCCCATGCCGCCCATTATCTCCATTATCTCGTGCCGCCACGCGGTTATGAGATTTACAAGACGCGCGGCGCCGATATCGGGATTCAGGCGTTTTACGAGGTCCGGCCGCTGAGTCGCTATGCCCCAGTTGCATTTGCCGCTCTGACAGGTGCGGCAGAGGTGACAGCCGAGCGCGAGCAGAGCCGCCGTGGCGATATAGCAGGCGTCCGCGCCGAGCGCGATCGCTTTTACGACGTCAGCCGCAGAGCGTATCGAGCCGCCGGCTACGAGCGAAACGCTGTTTCTTATCCCCTCGTCGCGCAGTCTCTGATCGACCGCGGCGAGCGCGAGCTCAATCGGTATGCCGACGTTGTCGCGTATCCTCGTCGGAGCCGCGCCGGTACCGCCGCGGAAGCCGTCTATCGCTATGATATCCGCGCCGCTTCTCGCGATGCCGCTCGCTATCGCGGCGATGTTATGCACCGCGGCGACCTTTACGATCACCGGCTTTTTGTACTGCGTCGCCTCTTTTAATGAAAACACGAGCTGCCTGAGATCCTCTATCGAATATATATCGTGATGAGGCGCGGGGCTTATCGCGTCCGACCCCTCGGGTATCATTCTCGTGCGCGACACGTCGCCCACGATCTTCGCGCCCGGCAGATGTCCGCCTATTCCGGGCTTTGCGCCCTGCCCCATTTTTATCTCTATCGCCGCGCCGGCGTTAAGATAATCCTCGTGAACGCCGAAGCGACCCGACGCCACCTGGACGACGGTGTTTTTTCCGTACTTGTAAAAATCCTCATGAAGTCCGCCCTCTCCCGTATTGTAAAGTATGCCGAGCTTCTCCGCCGCGCGGGCGAGCGAGGCGTGGGCGTTATAGCTAATTGAGCCGTAGCTCATCGCGGAAAACATTACGGGCACGGAAAGCTCTATCTGCGGATCGAGCGAGCAGATCATCCTTCCGTCGCCGTCTCTTTTTATCGAATCCGGCTTTTTGCCTAAAAACACCTTTGTTTCCATTGGCTCGCGCAGGGGGTCGATAGGCGGGTTTGTCACCTGAGAGGCGTTTATGAGTATTCTGTCCCAGTAGACCGGGAGCGGCTTGGGGTTGCCCATTGACGACAGCAGAACGCCGCCGCTGTTCGCCTGTTTGTATATTTCCTTTACCGTATCGTTGTCCCAGTTTGCGTTTTCGCGCAGGCGGCAGTCGCTTTTTACGATCTTCAACGCTCTTGTCGGGCAGAGCGAAACGCATCTCTGACAGTTTACGCACTTTGTTTCATCGCTTATCATACCGCCGCGCTCCGCACAAAACGAATGTACCTCGTTCGCGCACTGCCTTTCGCACACGCGGCAGGCGATACAGCGATCCTTGTCTCTTACGACTTCAAATTCGGGATATATGAATTCAACGCCCATCAGAACGCACCCTCCTTTACCGTGACTATTACCGGCTCGCCTCCGGACGGAGCCCATATTTTTTCAACGTCCGGCTCCATAACGCGTATCGCCGCCTCCTCGCTTGCGATAAAGACCTTGTCGTCCTTTTCGCCCGCGACCATCGAACGCAGTTTAAGTCTGTCGTTCAGCGCCATAAGTCCGCCGTCGAAGCCCGCGATTATCGAAAACGGACCGGTTATCAGAAGGCTCGGGAATACCGTCCTTAAATATTTTAATTTCTTTTTTTCATATTCGTCCTTTACGCCGTCTATCGCGCTCCAGAACGGCGCGGCTATGACGTTCGCCGCCTCGGTAAGCGTCAGTCCCTGACGCCGTATGAGAAAATCGAGGATATACGTTATTACCTCCGTATCCGTCTGAAGCGTGCATTTGTAACCGAACATTTCGATAAACCTGCGGTTTGCGTCGTAGGAGGATATTTCTCCGTTGTGCACGACGGAAAAATCGAGCAGCGTGAACGGATGGGCGCCGCCCCACCAGCCGGGCGTGTTCGTCGGATATCTGCCGTGCGCGCACCAGCTGTAGCCCCCGTACTCGTCGAGCTTGTAAAACACGCCGACGTCCTCGGGAAAGCCGACCGCCTTGAACGTTCCCATATTCTTGCCGCTCGAAAAAACGTAGGCGCCTTTGAATTCCGTGTTTATCTTCATCACCGTGCGCGCGACGAATTCCTTTTCGTCAAGCTGAAGATCGGCAAGCACCGACTTGAAAGGCGATACGAAATAGCGCCATATTATCGGCTTGTCCGTTATTTCCGGTATCCGTCTCGTCGGTATCAGCTCGCTTTTTACTATCTCAAAGCTCTCCTTTAAAAACGCCTCTGTCGCCTTTCTCGTTTCGCGGCAGTCGTAAAACATATGAAGCGCGTAAAAGTCTTTGTATTCCGGGTATATACCGTACCCTGCGAAACCGCCGCCCAGACCGTTCGAGCGGTCGTGCATCGGCTTCATAGCCTCGACGACCGTCCGTCCGCTCATACGTCTGCCGTCCCTCGATATCACGGCGGCTACGGCGCAGCCCGACGGTATCCTTATTTTGCCTTCCTTTTCCATAAAACACCTCGAAAAAACAAAAAGACGCCCTGACCGGACGTCTCCGCCCGGTCATGAACGCCATTGCTCACTTGACGGTATTATAACTCAAAACCTGCGTTTTGTCAATAGGAAATAAGAAAAAATAATAAATTATGCAGGAATTATTTATTCGTAATGCAAATTTTACTGATTATCTATCACGATAAGATACGCAACCAATACCGTACGCGTCCTGGTATCGCCATCGGGGTAAAACTTGTTATCGCCGCCGACGTAATATACGGCGTCTTGACAGTAAAACGCGGGCTTTCCCCTGTATACGTCGAATTTCCACGCGTGATATATGTCTTTTTCCTCCGGTGTTATCCGTTTGTATCCTCTTTCTGCGAGCGCTTTTTCCGTTTTATCGTTGACTATCGCCGTCAGCTCGTCAAACGTAAATTTCACGTCAAGGTCTTTTATATATTCTCTTGACGGATATATTATACGCGATACGATTCCGTTTACAAAAACGGATATAAATATACCGTCGTTTACGCGGGCGCCGCATTTTTCGTTATACCATCTGTATGTAATGCCATTTACCGTCTTGCCGTCCGCCGCGCGGTGTTCGCCCGTGTCGGAAAATTCATACCGCGAAAAATCGAACGTTTCACCGTACTTTTCCATAACCGCGGCTTTCAGAGCTTCGATATCGTATCCGCCGTCCGTTTCGACAGAGCCGAGCAAAGAGCCCGATATCTCGTATATCTCGCCGTTTTCGTAAAACGACACCTCAGACGTAAATTTCTCGTTTATTCTGCCCAAAATTACTTCCGAAAAATCCGCGTCGTTATACGTGTAAACGCTTATCTTTCCCATATCTCCCAGGGAGGAATCCTTCGTTCCCGCATACGTCAGCTCGACGCTTTTGCCGTTATATTCAAAGGTCTTTGTAACGGAGCCGGAATCGGCGTCGCTTATCAAGCTCGACAAGGTGTGGAAGTCCTCCGGTTTTTCGCTGCCGAACAGAACGTTCATTCCGTAATCATTGTCCCACGCGTAAACGGTATATCCGCTTAATTCCGATACGTCGATAAGCTCCCACGCTTCCGTCTCTATTGTCGTTTGTACATCCTTCGTCGTTTGTTCATCAGTCGTCGTTTGCTCGCCCGTCGTCTCCGCCGTTATATCGTCGGTCTGCTCCTCCGTCGATACGCTCCGGGTCTCCGCGGTTTCGTTCGAGGAGGCGTCCGTAACGGGCGAGGCGGGCGCCGGCTTTTTGAGAAGCGTGCCGAACATGGGTCCGAGTATCATCGAGACCACGAGAACGAGCGACGCGAACACGGACACGGATACCGCGCCGGCGGTCTTTCTTCTCCTCTGTTTTCTCTCCTCGTGTTCGTCTCGGCGTAAAAGCACCCTTTCAGCCATTTCCTTATAGGTTTTCATCCGTTATACCCTCTTTCATGAGCATATTTTTTAGATTGCTTTTGGCGCGCGTGAGCAGTAAGGATACGGCGTTCGGCGATTTTCCCATAATTTCAGCCGCCTCGTTCACGCCGAGCCCCTCGAAATACGTCAGCCACACCGCCTCGCGCTGTGCGGGCTCTAATAATCCGGTCAGACGGCGTACGGCGGCGCGCGTTTCGTTCTCACCGTACGCTTCCTCAAGCGTTTTGTCCGACGGTATTTCAAGCTCCTCGAGCGGTATTTCGGCGCGGCTTTTTCTGAGCTCGTCGTACGCGACGTTTCTGCCTATCGTATAAAGCCACGTTTTAAACGATGACTTTGCGGCGACGTATTTCGGACGCTTTGTGATAAGACGGTAAAACGTTTCCTCGCAGAGGTCCTCCGCGGTATGTACGTTATTACATATACCGTTCAGATACATTATAAGCCCGTCCATATAATCGCGCACGATGAGGACGAAGCCCTCGTCGTCGCCGTTAAGATACCGGGTATAATATTCGCCGCCCTTATCCATAGCCTCTCCTTTTTGCCCTTCGCGTACCCTTTCACCTATTATACGAGATTTCATATCAAAATCTTTCGGGTATATCGAAAAAAAATAATTGTCCGTTGTCGATTGTAAATTCCCCCGACCGTTCGGCAAACGGTCGGGGGTTATCCGTCACGCTCATTTTCAAGGTGTAATATCAAAAAACTCATTTCTTTCAGCTTTTACATTGCTTCTGACAGTTTACACAAAATACGGAATTGAGCTATATTTATGTGTATTGATCAACAGTTCTTCTTTCATGAGTTATAATATCCTCAAACACATATGTAAATTTTGATCCATTTTGCGTTCTAAACAAATATTTCATTGGCTTATTCTCGCTTCCCATCAACCACTCTGGACTTTGTTTCCATGAGGGTCTTTTTGTATCAAAAACAAAACTGTCTTTGATTGCTGCTTTAAATTGTTTTATTTTTTCTTTTCTGTTATTGATGTTTTTTACAGATTCATAAATAGCATTTATAAACTCATCAACCTCGTAACCGCCGACATAATCGGGCAGCGCATCAATATAAAAATCAAAAAGGAGATGATAATGTAAAAACATCTATAGTCTTCTTTAAATCACAATTATAGTGTTTAAAATAGCCCCAATCAACCTCAGTCATCTCAGCTTCTGCCGGGATAAGAGATTCGATTTCTGCTATGATTTCAGGGCACTCATTGATTTTGTCTTTAAACTCTTTTGCTGTTATTTTGCCTTCCAAAAAATCCATTGTATTTTTGTTCAGTTCAATCATTTTATATCTCCTTATATTTGATAATATATTATTGTATCATATTTTCTCCGGTATGTCAACTCCTTTTTAAGACTTACGAAAAAGCTTTCTGTGCAAGATGAAAAAAATGCAAAAAGGGGCTTGACAAACGGGAAATTTTGTAGTATAATATGCCGCGTAATTGAATAAACGAAGGCAAGGGCGTCTTCCACGTTTGTGGAGGGCGCCTCTTCATTTTTTGAAAAAAGGAGAAAAAACAATGAAAACCGTATCGGAATATTTCGGTGAAAACGTATTTGACGACAGAGTTATGAAAGCGACGCTTTCGGCAAAGGTATATAATTCTTTAAGACAGACGATAGACGAGGGCAAGGAGCTCGATATCGGCGTTGCGAACGCCGTTGCCGAGGCCATGAAGAACTGGGCGACAGACAAGGGCGCGACGCATTTTACGCACTGGTTCCAGCCGCTTACCGGCGTCACCGCCGAAAAACACGACGGTTTTATAACGCCCTCCCCTGACGGCGGCGTGATAATGGAATTCTCCGGCAAGGAGCTTATAAAGGGCGAGCCGGACGCATCCTCCTTCCCGTCCGGCGGACTTCGCGCGACGTTCGAGGCGCGAGGATATACGGCGTGGGACCCCACCTCCTACGCTTTCATAAAAGGAAAAACGCTCTGCATCCCCACGGCGTTCTGCTCCTACGGCGGTCACGCGCTCGATAAAAAAACGCCGCTTCTCCGCTCTATGGAGGCGCTGAACAAACAGGCGCTGCGCATACTGCGGCTTTTCGGCAATATGACGGCGAAGCGCGTGGTCTCATCCGTCGGACCGGAGCAGGAATATTTCCTTATAACAAAGGAAATGTACGAGGCGCGTCCCGATCTGCGCTTTACCGGGCGCACGCTTTTCGGCGCGAAGCCGCCGAAGGGGCAGGAGCTCGACGACCATTATTTCGGAGCGATAAAGCCGGGCGTCGAGGCTTTTATGGAGGATCTGAATGACGAGCTGTGGAAGCTCGGCATACTCGCGAAGACCGAGCATAACGAGGTCGCCCCGGCTCAGCACGAGCTTGCGCCGATATACACGACGACGAACGCGGCGACGGACCACAACCAGCTTACGATGGAGATAATGCAGAAAACGGCGGCGAAGCACGGTCTTGTTTGTCTGCTCCACGAAAAGCCTTTCGCCGGCGTGAACGGAAGCGGCAAGCACAACAACTGGTCCATCGCGACCGACGAGGGACAGAATCTTTTGTCTCCCGGCGACACGCCGTATGAAAACGCGCAGTTTTTGCTTTTCCTCTGCGCCGTTATAAAAGCGGTCGACGATTATCAGGATCTGCTCCGCATATCCGTTGCGACCGCCGGAAACGATCACCGTCTCGGCGCGAACGAGGCGCCGCCCGCCGTTATATCCATATTCTTAGGCGACGAGCTTGACGCGGTGCTTGAAGCCATTGAAAACGACAAGCCTTACAAAGGCGCGGAAAAGACCGTTATGAAGCTCGGCGCGGACGTTCTGCCGAAATTCAACCGCGACACGACGGACAGGAACCGCACCTCGCCGTTCGCGTTCACCGGCAACAAATTCGAGTTCCGTATGCTCGGCTCGTCGAACTCCATAGCCTGCGCGAACATCATGTTAAACTCAGCCGTCGCCGAAAGTCTGAAAATATACGCAGACCGTCTCGAAGGCGCAAAGGATTTTGAAACGGCGCTTCACGATATGATAAAAAAGACGATAAAGGATCACCGCCGCATCATATTCAACGGTAACGGCTACGACGACGCCTGGATAAAGGAGGCGACAGAGGTGCGCGGACTTTTGAACTACCGCACGACGGCGGACTGTATGCCGCATCTGCTTGACGAAAAGAACGTGAAAATGCTTACGTCTCTCGGCGTTTTCACAGTCGACGAGCTGAGATCGCGCCGCGACATAATGCTTGAAAACTACTGCAAGACCGTACTTATCGAAGCGAACACGATGATTAACGTCGTGCACAAGCGCATAGCGCCCGCCATAGTCCGCTTCACCGCCGATCTTGCGAAGCAGGTGACGGAAAAGAGGGCGGTCGCGCCCGGGCTCGCCTGCGCTTATGAAACGGGACTTATAACAAAGCTGTCCGCGCTGTCCGACAGCATCGCCGCAAAGACCGGCGAGCTTGAGGAGGCGGTGATAGCGCTCAACGGCGCGGAGGATATAATAACCGAATCGGAGCTTATACGCGACACGGTGCTGCCGAAAATGAGCGAGCTCCGCGTTCCCTGCGATCAGGCTGAGCTTCTTACGGCGAAGAGCTACTGGCCTTTCCCGACTTACGGCGATATCCTTTTCAGCGTGAGATAAGAAAAGAGGAATATCCGATGTTAACGGAAGAAATAGTAAAACTTATTGAGGAAACCGCCTCGAAGGAGGTCTTCGGCGTATGGTTTCTTATCGGCGCCGCGCTCGTGTTCTTTATGCAGGCGGGCTTCGCCATGGTCGAAACGGGTTTTACGCGCGCAAAAAACGCGGGCAACATAATAATGAAAAACCTTATGGACTTCTGTATCGGCACGGTGGTTTTCGTACTGCTCGGCTTTTCGCTTATGATGGCGGAGGATTACGTTTTAGGCTTTATAGGCGTGCCGAATCTTAAAATACTGACCGATTTCGGAGGATTTCTGAAAAGCGGCGGCGCTCCCTCCTTCGTTTTCAATCTGGTGTTCTGCGCAACTGCGGCGACGATAGTCTCCGGCGCCATGGCGGAACGCACGAAGTTCATTTCATACTGCATCTATTCCGGCGTTATATCCCTGTTCGTTTATCCGATTGAGGCGGGCTGGGTGTGGAATGAAGCCGGCTGGCTCGTAAAGCTCGGCTTTCACGATTTCGCCGGCTCGGCGGCGATACACTCCGTCGGCGGCGTCACCGCTCTGATCGG